>NZ_JBFBKN010000017.1:0-123440 GCF_040702225.1 Rhodococcus sp. NPDC080181 | reverse complement strand
GGTGGCCCTTGTCGTGGGCGAGTTACGACAGGACTCGCCGAGCACCTACATATGAGGTTGTACGGGGACCATCACGTGAGGGTGTACACCGATAACCGGCGTAGCGCCGAGAATTAGGCCTCGACGCGGGTGGTCGACCCGTACGGGATCGTAGCGAAATCAGGTCGCTGGTATCTCGTCGCCGACGACCAGGGAGACGGTCGACTGTTCGCGCTGGAACGGCTCTCGACCTACGAACAACTCGCCGCACCAGCTGCTGTTCAACCCGGGGAAACCCTCCGCACGAAATGGGCAGCGTTGAAAGGTCGCACCGAGAGACGAGGTCACGTGAGCGTCACCGTCCGCCTGCCGGAGAAAGGCCTCGACCTGGCTCGACGGGTACTCGCCGGTCGCATCCACGAGGTCTCCGCCGCGAAAGACGGCTGGTGCACCGTCGTCGTCCGCTATCCCGATATCGAGTCGGTACGTCAACTACTTCAATTCGGCGATCACATCGAAGTACTCACACCAGCCGCAGCTCGCGAACGCATCGGTCAGCTCGCCACAGTTCTGGCCGAAAAGCACTCGACCCCCGCCGGCTGACCCGGTCGGAATGCCCCTGCACTCGAGCGATGTCCCCGGTGTGCACGTTCCAGCACAGAAAAGGGCCCCGATCGCTCTCGTGAACGATCGGGGCCCTTTTCGGGTGTCTACAGGTCAGTGGCGTTCGGCACCGATGTGGTACTCGAAGACCAATCCAGCGGCCGAGGCGATGACGCACACGACGCCCAGAGCAATCAACCAGGGCTGGAAGAAGGCAAAGCCCAGAGCGGTGATCGACGCCGCCACGGCCAGCACGAACGGCCAGAAGCTGCCGGGGCTGAAAAAGCCCAGGTCGCCTGCGCCGTCACTTACCTCGGCGTCGTCGAAGTCTTCGGGCCGAGTGTCGAGCCGTCGCGCGACGAATCGGAAGTACGTTCCGACGATCAGCGTCAGGCCGACCGACAGGAAGATCGCCGTGACGCCTGCCCACTCGACGCCGGTTCGGCTCAATCCTGTGAACAGCGCATACACGATGCCGACCAGGAGGAAGAAGACCGTGAGGATCTCGAAGATCTTCGCTTCGATTTTCATATCAGCATGCTTCCTTGGTCAGTTGCCTTCGGCGACGGTGGCGGTACGGACGGTGCGATCGGTCTCGAACGGCGAGGTGCTGGTCGCGAGCGGGCTCTCGCCGATGGCTTCCAGTGCCTGCGCGTTGGTCAGCGCTTCGCCACCCTCGGACAACGGCTTGCGCAGCTCGATGTACTGCTCGAACTTGTCCGGGGACACGGCGCGAACCTCGAAGTTCATCATCGAGTGGAACGTGCCGCACATCTCCGTGCATCGACCGACGAACGAACCTTCGCGCTCGATTTCGCTGATCTGGAACACGTTGTCGGAATGGTTCTCCTCGGGGTTGGGGAGAACGTCACGCTTGAACAAGAACTCCGGAACCCAGAACCCGTGGATGACGTCCGAGGATGCCAGCACGAATTCGATGCGCTTTCCGGTGGGAAGGACGAGCACCGGAATCTCGGCGCTGGAACCGACCGTTTCGATCTTGTTGTAGTGCAGGTAGGACAGATCCTGGGGAATGGCACCGTGGATCGCGCCGGGCACGAACTCGCCGTCCTCGCTACCCTCGGCGCCTTCGCCGGGAGTTGCGGCGGCTTCTGCGGCGGCCTGCTCCTCTTCGTCGGTGCCCTCGTACTTGGCGGCACCGTCCTTGAGGTCGATCGTCCGGTATCCGAACTTCCAATTCCACTGGTATGCGGTCACGTCGACCTGGACGTCGGGATCTGCCTGCTTCTCGTCGACGTAGTTCTGCACCACGACGGTGAAGTAGAAGAGCACGGCGATGATCACGAACGGAACCGCCGTGTAGAACAGCTCGAGCGGAACGTTGTACGCGGTCTGACGCGGGAACTCCGGGGAGCTCTTCTTCTTACGGTGGAAGAGCACCACCCAGAAGATCAAGACCCACACGACGATGCCCATGACCAGGGCGGCGATGACCGACCAGGTCCACAGGTCGCCGATGCGTCGTCCCTGCGGAGTGACGCCCGAGGCGAAACCGAAATTGAGTACGTTGTCACTGCTGATGGAACAGCCCGACAGCATCAACGCGGCTACACCGAGAAATGCTGTCAGCCCCGCTCGCCGAAGGATCCGACTATGCGCCACGTTCACGCCTTCCTGATTGCCCACCACTGAAGAATAAGGGCTTCCACATGGAGATGCCCGAGTACTACGCAGCGTAGACCAAAGCTGACGCGGAGCCACCCTTGGGTCGTTACCTAGGTTCGAGCGTGTCTGCGGCATACTCGGTTGCTGATCGACCGTCCCGCTGACGACACGCGGAGATCCGGCCCCCGGCATTGTCCCCAACTGCGAGAAGAGGTAGCAGACGCTGTGTGTGGACTGCTCGGAGTACTGACATCTCACGGAACGACCGCCGCCGGCGTCGAGCTGGTGAGCTCGGCGACTCACTGCATGCGCCATCGAGGCCCGGACGAGCCCGGTGGCACCTGGCACGACGACGACGTCGTATACGGCTTCAATCGACTCTCGTTCATCGACATCGAACACTCGCATCAGCCGATGCGGTGGGGACCTCCGGGTTCACCCGACCGGTACGCGTTGGTGTTCAACGGCGAGATCTACAACTACCTCGAGTTGCGTGCGGAGCTCGCGCGCGATCACGGTGCAGAATTCGCCACCGAAGGTGACAGCGAGTCGATCGTCGCGGCATTTCACTACTGGGGCGCTTCCGCCGTGCAACGTCTGCGAGGAATGTTCGCCTTCGTCATCTGGGACACCGAGACTCGCGAGATGTTCATCGCGCGCGATCCCTTCGGCATCAAGCCGTTGTTCTACGCCACGGGCCCGGGTGGAACCGCGTTCGGCAGTGAGAAGAAGAGCGTTCTCGACCTGATGGAGCTGCTGGGCGTCGATCTCGACCTCGACCCGCGGGCCATCGAGCACTACACCGTGCTTCAGTACGTCCCGGAACCGGAGACGCTGCACGCGGGGATCAGGCGGCTCGAGTCGGGTTGCTACGCCACCCTCTCCCCCGGTACGCCGCCGAAGATCACCCGATACTTCACACCGACGTTCCCGGTGAAGCCTTTCGCTCCCGGCAGCGAGAAGGCTCGCTACCAGGAGATTGCCGAGGCGCTCGAAGATTCGGTCGCCAAGCACATGCGAGCCGACGTGACCGTCGGTTCCTTCCTCTCGGGCGGCATCGATTCCACGGCCATCGCGGCACTGGCGATTCGACACAATCCGAACTTGATCACCTTCACGACCGGCTTCGAGCGCGAGGGTTACTCCGAGGTCGACGTTGCAGCGGAGTCGGCAGCCGCGATAGGTGCTCGGCACATCGTGAAAGTGGTCGGACCGGAAGAGTTCGCGGCGTCCATTCCCGAGATCGTCTGGTACCTGGACGACCCGGTGGCCGATCCGGCGCTCGTACCGCTCTACTTCGTCGCCAAAGAAGCTCGCAAACACGTCAAGGTCGTGCTGTCCGGAGAGGGTGCGGACGAACTGTTCGGCGGCTACACCATCTACCGCGAGCCGCTGTCGTTGAAGCCGTTCGAGTCTCTACCCGCATTTCTACGCCGCGCAGCCGGATCGTTGAGCGAGCGCATTCCCGAAGGCACGCGCGGCAAGAGCTTGCTGCACCGAGGATCGATGACCCTCGAGGAGCGCTACTACGGCAACGCACGCAGCTTCAACGACGCGCAGTTGCGATCGGTGCTGCGTGAGTTCCGTTCGGAGTGGACGCATCAGGACGTCACCGCGCCCATCTACGCGCAGTCGCAGGGGTGGGATCCCGTGGCTCGTATGCAGCATTTGGACCTGTTCACCTGGCTTCGTGGCGACATTCTGGTCAAGGCCGACAAGATCACCATGGCGAACTCGCTCGAGCTGCGCGTCCCGTTCCTCGATTCCGAGGTCTATCGCGTGGCAGAGAAGTTGCCACTGGAGCAGAAGATCACCAAGAGCACTACCAAATACGCGCTGCGCCAGGCGCTGGAAGGCATCGTTCCCGGTCATGTTCTGCACCGCGCCAAGCTCGGTTTTCCGGTGCCACTGCGCCACTGGCTGCGCGGTACCGAACTCTTCGACTGGGCTCACCAGCAGATCGCCGAGTCACAGACCGATCACCTTCTGAACAAGGCCGCCATCGTCGCCATGCTCGACGACCATCGGGCAGGCAAATCGGATCACAGCCGTCGCCTGTGGACGCTGCTCATCTTCATGGTGTGGCACGGGATCTTCGTGGAGAAGCGCATCGTGCCGCAGATCGCCGAACCGGAGTACCCGGTCAACATCTGACGTGAGGCGACCGTGCCCGTCTCACCCATCCTCTGCGGATGGGTGAGACGGGCACGGTAAGCCTGAGACTCAGGCGGGCAGCAACGCGCCGATCTCCTCGCCGGCTTCGGCACCGTACGCCGCGCTCAAGCGCTTGATCGCGTCGTCGCGGTTGAGACTCCATTCCTGCGTTCCGGTGGTCTCGAGGACCAGCACGGCTACCAGAGAACCGAGTTGAGCAGCTCGTTCGATGCTCGCTCCGGCGAGGTGGCCGGTGAGGAACCCGGCACGGAACCCGTCGCCCACTCCGGTGGGATCGACCTTGCTCGTCTCGGGCACGACACCGATGTGGGTATGCTTCCCGCCCTTTTCGACGATATCCACGCCCCGCTTGCCCAGCGTGGTGACCCGCAGGTCCACCTTGTCCGCGATATCGGCGTCGGACATCCCGGTCTTCTGCTTGAGCAGTGCCCATTCGTATTCGTTGGTGAACAGGTAGGCCGCCCCGTCGATCAGGTCGGTGGCCTGTGCGGCGTCGAGTCGCGCGAGTTGCTGGGACGGGTCGGCGGCAAAGGGAACACCTGCCGCGCGGCACTGGTCCGTGTGGGCGGTCATCGCATCCGGATCGTTGGCCCCGATCAGCACGAGATCGAGCTCGTGCTGTGCGGCCAGCGCGTCGATGGAGATGTCGCGGGCTTCGCTCATGGCACCGGGATAGAACGACGCGATCTGCGCCATGTCCTCGTCGGTGGTGCAGACGAAGCGTGCTGTGTGCGCGGTGGCAGACACACTGACGCCACTGCAGTCGACTCCGTGCTCTTCGAGCCAGGTCCGATACTCGGCGAAGTCCGGCCCCACGGCTCCGACGAGGAGCGGAGAGCCGCCGAGGACCCCGAGTGCGTAGGCGATGTTTCCGCCCACTCCCCCTTTACGGATGACCAGGTCGTCCACCAGGAAGCTCAGCGAAATGTTCGCGAGCTGATCGGCGACGATCTGCTCGGCGAACCGACCGGGGAATCGCATCAGATGGTCGGTTGCAATCGAGCCGGATACCGCGAGAGTCACGAAGAAGAGCCTTTCGGAGTGAAGTTCTGGATGACCGACGAGCAGACACGACTGTGACCGATACACGAATACGTGTATCGGTCACAGTCGAGAGCGAGTCAGCTCAGTTGAACGAGTCGCCGCACGCGCACGATCCGGTCGCGTTCGGGTTGTCGATCGTGAAGCCCTGCTTCTCGATCGTGTCCACGAAGTCGATGGATGCACCCTCCACGTAGGGAGCGCTCATCCGGTCGACTGCGAGGGTGACGCCGCCGAAGTCGACCGCGAGGTCGCCGTCGAGGCTTCGGTCGTCGAAGAAAAGCTGATAACGCAGTCCTGCACACCCACCGGGCTGTACAGCAATGCGCAGCGCGAGGTCGTCGCGGCCCTCTTGATCCAGCAACGCCTTGGCCTTGGCCGAAGCGGTCTCCGTCATGGTGACCTTGTGCGCCGTGGTTTCGGTCGTTGTGGTCTCATTCGAAACGGTCATGGGCTCTCCCTATCAGTCGTACCAAACCCGTGAACAAACTCAACCGTACTCCGGGTTGCTCTATTCCTTGCGCGCGCCGCCCCTGTTCGAGGGCCCGGCAACAGCACTGCTCGCCACGTGCGCGGCCAGCTTTTCGAGCTGATTGGCCGCATCGGTCATGGCCACCTCCACAGACCCGGCGAACTCGCTGATCGAGTGAGCGGCCGAGATACCGGCCGACGCCAAGTCGTCCTTGCTCAACGTCACCTGGCCGGCGAGCACCACGGTCTCGATTCCGGTGGCACCGCCTGCAGCGGCGATTCTGGTCACCAACTTGCCTCGCAGCGACTGCGAATCGAACTTTCCCTCGCCGGTCAGCACAAGGTCGACGGAGTCCAGGAGTTCCCGCTGACCGGTTCGTTCCGCCACGACGGCAGCACCCGGCACCTGCCTGCCACCGAGCGCGAACAGGGCCGCCCCCATCCCGCCCGCGGCACCCGCACCGGGACGGTCTGCCACATCGTGGCCCGCAGCCGACAGAACGGCAGCCCAGTCGGCGTTCAGTTCTTCGAGTCGCTCGACCGTCTCGGTGTCGGCGCCCTTCTGCGGCCCGAACACCCGAGCAGCACCGGCATCGCCGAGCAGGGGGTTCTCCACGTCCGACGCGGCGACGAGGTCGATTCCCGAGAACCGTTCGATTGCCGACCCCAGCCCGCCGAGTGCGCGGATCATCGCTCGTCCACCGTCGGTGCAACTGCTCCCGCCGAGTCCGACGACGATCGACGTGGCGCCACTGTTCAACGCCTCGCTCAGCAGCTGTCCGACGCCGTAGCTGTTCGCCTTCAATGCCGACTGCGGAGTCAGTGGACCGTCGACGAGGTGCAGCCCGCAGGCCTGAGCAGATTCGATGTACGCCACCGTGCCGTCGAGCAGCCAGCGGGCCTGCACCGGCGTCCCGAGCGGTCCGTCCACGTCGGCGACGTGGACTGTGCCGATGCGCGAGGCCAGTACCTCGACGAACCCCGGTCCACCGTCGGATTGGGGTGCCAGTTCCAGCTCGTCACCGCTCCGGACGCCCGCCCATCCTCTGGCAATGGCGGCGGCTGCATCTGCGGCAGTCAGGGTGTCCCCGAAGGAGTCCGGCGCAATCATCACTCGCATTCTCGGAAGTGTAGGACCGCGGTACCCGAACAGCATCCGGTGCTGCGCCGCTGACCTGGCCGGTGTTCGAGGACCTCCGCTCATCCCATACTCTGGTTGCGTGAAGCTGCTACGCCGTGGAAACTCTGACAATTCGGACGGACAGGACTCGAACGAGCCCGAGTCGACTGTGTCCGCCGGCGAGGCGACCTCGCCGGTGTCTCTCGGCAAAGGCCGACCGACCCCCAAGCGCCGTGACGCCGAGGCCCGCCGCCGCGGGCCGGTCGCTCCGGCTCCCCTGACGAGCAAAGAGGCACGAGAGCGCCGCAAGGCGAACAAAGGCAGCAAGGAAGACCGTAAGGCTGCCTCGAACGAACGGCGTGCAGCAGCTGCGGAGCGTCGGGCGCGCATGCTTGCGGGCGACGACAAGTATCTGCTGCCTCGTGACAAGGGCCCGGTGCGTGCCTACGTTCGCGACATCGTCGATGCGCGGCGCAATCTTGTCGGCTTGTTCATGCCGCTCGCTCTCATTCTCATCTTTGCGCTGTTCCTGCAGCCGCAGGTACAGCAGTACGTCACTCTCGGCATGTTCGTGATGATGCTGTTCATGGTCGGCGAGGGCATCTATCTCGGCAAGATGATCAACAACCGCATTCGCGTCCGGTTCCCCGACACTCCCGACGGCGGCTTCAAGATCGGCTGGTACGCCTTCGTACGGGCGTCGCAGATTCGGAAGATGCGTGCCCCCAAGCCGCGAGTGAGCGCCGGCGAGGCCGTCTGACGTCGGTGGCCGTGCCGTCTCGAACGCTCGTCCTCGGCGGAGCCAGATCCGGTAAGTCCGCGCACGCGGAATCGTTGGTCACGACCCGCCCGGTCCGTTACGTCGCGACCGGACAGCGCGATGCGTCCGACGAAGACTGGCAGCAGCGCATCGAACTCCATCGTGCGTCGCGTCCGCCTGAGTGGACCACGGTCGAAACCGTCACCGGGCTGGCGGCGGTGGTGGCTCAGCGCTGGGGCGGCACCACGATGGTCGACGATCTGGGCACCTGGCTGACGGGAATGCTCGACGACGCAGCGGCCTGGGACCTGCCTCGCGGGACGATCGCTCCGGCCGTGGACGACTTGGTCGCGGCGGTCTCGGACTGCAGGTCGACTCTCGTGATCGTCAGCCCCGAGGTCGGCATGTCCGTGGTTCCCGAGTCGCGTTCGGGTCGACTGTTCCGTGACGAGCTCGGTGTCCTCAATGCGCGTCTCGCGCACGTGTGTGACAGGGTTCTGCTGGTCGTCGCGGGCCTCGCGCTGACCCTCAAAGAACCACCGGCGGATTCCCTGACCGCGAAAGGCCCAGTGTGACAACTCCTGTGGACGAGATTCCGGCACCATCACCGTTTCGACCGGTGCCCTCGCCGTCCGATTCCGCGCGGTACGAAGCTGCCGAGCGGCAAGGTCGGTTGACCAAGCCGGCCGGTAGCCTCGGCCGTCTCGAGACGCTCGGCGAGTGGATCGCCGCCTGCCAAGACGTCAGTCCGCCGAAGTCCTTCGAGCGCGTCCGTGTCGTCGTCTTCGCCGGCGACCACGGCGTCGCCGCTCATGGAGTGTCCGCCTACCCGCCCGAGGTCACGGCGCAGATGGTCGAGAACATTCGCGCGGGCGGTGCTGCGGTCAACGTCCTCGCGACCATCGCCGGGGCCACTGTTCGGGTGGTCGACATCGCTGTCGACGCCGACACCGATCCGTCGGTGTCCGCCTTCAAGATTCGGCGCTCGAGTGGTTCCATCGACCGCGAGGACGCACT
Organism: Rhodococcus sp. NPDC080181; assembly: GCF_040702225.1. Lineage (NCBI taxonomy): Bacteria > Bacillati > Actinomycetota > Actinomycetes > Mycobacteriales > Nocardiaceae > Rhodococcus > Rhodococcus sp. NPDC080181. Next base: position 114,648 of record NZ_JBFBKN010000017.1, on the reverse strand, counting down.
GAGCGAGGACGAGGTGCGCGCCGCCGTCGCCGCCGGCGCTGCCATCGCGGACGAGGAGGTCGACGCCGGTGCGGACCTTCTCGTCGCAGGCGACATGGGCATCGGAAACACCACGCCCGCAACCGTATTGATCGCCACCCTCACCGATACCGAACCGGTCGCTGCCGTCGGCCGCGGCACCGGAATAGACGACGCCGGGTGGATCAGGAAGACCGCTGCGATCCGGGACGCGATGCGGCGGGCTCGGCCGGTCGCCAAGAATCCCAGCGACCTGCTGCGGGTGGCCGGTGGCGCCGACATCGCTGCCCTCGCCGGCTTCCTCGCGCAGGCGGCGCATCGGCGTACCCCGGTGATCCTGGACGGTCTCGTCGTCACAGCAGCAGCACTGGTGGCGGAGGACGGTGCGGCCGGTGCCAGCGCCTGGTGGGTCGCCGGGCATCGTTCGGCCGAGCCCGCCCATTCACTTGCCTTGCGGCACTTGCGACTCGAGCCGTTGGTGGAGCTGTCGATGCGACTCGGTGAAGGCTCCGGCGCGTTGGCGGCGTTGCCGCTCGTTCGTGCAGGAGTCGACACGTTGAATTCGATGGCGACGTTCGCCGACGCCGGCGTCAGCACCGGCGACCCCGAAGTCCGCTGACCGTGAGGCTGCGGGCCGAGGGTCTGGTGCTCGCGTTCTCGTGGTTGACGGTGCTGCCCGTGCGTGGACCGTCGCAGGTCGACAGGGTCCGCGCCGGTCGCGCGATAGCGCACGCTCCCCTGGTCGGTCTCGTCCTCGGGTGCGTGTGTGCGGCACTGCTGTGGGCGACGACGGTTGCCGGGTTGTCGGCAATCCTGTGCGGCCTCATCGCCGTTGCCGCCGCCGCGCTGCTGACGCGCGGGATGCACATCGACGGGTTGGCCGACACCGCCGATGGGCTCGGCTGTTACGGCCCGCCCGAACGTGCGCGCGAGGTCATGAAGTCCGGTAGTGCCGGACCGTTCGGGGTGGCGGCCATCGCTCTGACGTCGGCGATTCAGGCCGCGAGTCTGGGTCAACTCGCGCAGGAGCGACTGTGGTGGGCTGTCGTCGTGGTTGCGGTGACTGCCCGGGTGGCGGCAGTCCTGGCCTGCCGCAAGGGAATCGACGCATCGACGTCGGGCGGCTTCGGTGCGCTCGTGGCCGGAACGCAGTCCAACGCCGTCCTGACGCTGTGGGTGATTGCGGCAGCAGCTGCGTCGGTCTTCGCGCACCCCGATCGACCCTGGCAAGGGCCGCTGGTCGTCGTCGCGGTCCTGACACTGTCGGTGTTTGCCGTTCGACACTGCGTCCGACGCTTCGGTGGCCTCTCGGGCGATGTTCTCGGTGCCGCGATCGAGACCACCACGGCGTCGGCCGCGGTGGGCCTGTTGATCGGCAGCTGATCAGCGGAGCTTGGTCATCCAGCCGTGGGTATCGGCGAAGGTGCCGCGCTGGATGCCGGTGAGGGTGTCTCGCAGTGCGAGCGTGATCTCACCGGGTTCTCCGCCTGCGATCTCGAAAGAACCGTCGGTGGATTTGACGCTGCCCACCGGGGTGATGACAGCTGCTGTGCCACAAGCGAACACTTCGGTGATCTCGCCCGCTTCGGCACCCTTGCGCCACTCGTCGGTGGAGATCCGTCGTTCTTCGACGGGGATGCCGGAGTCCGTCGCCAAGGCCAACAGCGAGTCGCGCGTGATTCCGGGGAGCAAGGACCCGGACAGCGAGGGCGTCACCAACCGGGCGTCGGAACCCGAGCCGAAGACGAAGAACAGGTTCATGCCGCCCATCTCCTCGACGTAGCGGCGCTCGGTGGCGTCGAGCCAGACCACCTGATCGCAGCCCTCGTCGCTGGCCTGCGCCTGCGCGAGGAGGGAGGCGGCGTAGTTGCCTGCGAACTTCGCGGCACCGGTGCCACCCGGTGCTGCCCGGACGTATTCGGTGGACAACCACACGCTCACCGGTTTGACGCCACGTGGGAAGTACGCGCCTGCGGGTGAGGCGATCAGCATGTAGCGATACGCGTCGGCGGGGCGCACACCCAGACCGGCTTCGGTGGAGAACATGTAGGGCCGCAGATAGAGCGCGTCCTCGCCGCCCGCCGCCGGGACCCACTCGTGATCGAGCTCGAGCAACTTCTCGATAGAGCCGATGAACAAGTCGTCCGGCATCTCGGGCATGGCAAGCCGCTTCGCCGAGGTACGGAATCGTTCGGCGTTGGACTGCACCCGGAAGGTGGACAGATCGCCGTTGGGCTGGCGGTAGACCTTCAGGCCCTCGAAGATCGCTTGGCCGTAGTGCAGGACCATCGCCGCGGGGTCGAGCTCGATCGGACCGTACGGGGTGATCCTCGCATCGTGCCAGCCGCCGTCGCGGGTGTAGTCGATGCTCACCATGTGGTCGGTGAAGTGCTTTCCGAATCCGGGCGCAGCGAGTACCACGTCACGCGCCGCGGAGGTTGCGGGCGAAGGATGCTGCACGTACGTGAATTCGGAAACACCTGTCATGCCGGGAATCCTATCGTGGGGTTCGTGGCGGTCTCACGCGGTCACCTGGTCTTGGCGACGACGAACGGCGGTGCGACCACTTCGCAGCGCAGGGCGCGGCCCCGAACGTCGACCTCGACCTCCGAACCCACCGCGGGAGCGGCCTGCGCGTCGAGGAGTGCAAGGGCGATACCGACCTTGAGAGTGGGCGAGAAAGTGCCGGAGGTCGTCGTTCCGAGATCGCGTCCCGACGCGCGCACCGTGAGACCGGGGCGTAGAACGCCGCGATCGAGAGCTTTGAGCCCGCGCAGAATCCGTGCCGGACCGTCTGCCTTCTGGGCGGTCAATGCGTCCTTGCCCCAGAACGAGTCCTTGTTCCACCCGATCGCCCAGCCGCATCGTGCTTCGAGGGGCGAGATGTCCTGCGCCAGTTCGTGTCCGTGCAGCGGGTACCCCATTTCGGTGCGCAGCGTGTCGCGCGCTCCGAGCCCGCACACCTGACCGTCCCGAGACCGCACCGCAGCCAGCAGCGCCAGGAACAACGGTTTCACGTCGTCGGCAGACGGGATCAGCTCGTAGCCCTGTTCGCCGGTGTAACCCGTGCGGCAGACCCGGACAGGCAGCGAGTTCCAGGTGGCGTCCTCGAATGCCATGTAGTCCATATCGGTCGGTAGACCCAGTTCCTGCAGAACCTCGGACGCCTTCGGCCCCTGCACGGCCAGCACTCCGAACTCGCGGTGCCGGTTCACCACCGAGACCCCGGCGGGGGCAGCGGCAGCCATCGCCTCGACCACAGCTGCCGTGTTCGCAGCATTGGGTACCAGAAACACGTCCTCGTCGGAGACGAAGTAGGCGATCAGGTCGTCGACGACGCCACCGGACTCGGTGCAGCACAGCGTGTATTGCGCTTTGCCCGGTTCGATTCTGGTCAGGTCGTTGGTGAGGACGGAGTTCACGAATGCGGCGGCCCCGGGGCCGGTCACCGACGCCTTGCCGAGGTGGCCGACGTCGAACAGACCCACCGTTTCACGCACTGCCGCGTGCTCGACGACGACGCCGGCGTACGAGACCGGCATGGTCCATCCACCGAACGGTGCGAACGTCGCGCCGAGTTCGGTGTGCACGGCGTGGAGTGGTCCTTCGATCAACTCGGTGTCGGTCATGGCGGCCACGCTAGCTCACCTCGCGGAGCGTCTCAGGTCGGTCGCCCCGGTGCGTCCCTCGATCGTCGACGCCGCCGACCGTCATTAGGATCGAGGGACATACACGTCAACCCCTACAGGAGCAGCCACGTGCCTTCCCCCTCGACGCTCACCCGCACTCTCGGACCCGACCTGGTTCTCGCGGGCAAGCTCGGTAAGAAAGTCGACGTACTCGTCGTCGCATTGAGCACGAGTGACGACGGCCTCGAACTCTCCATCACCGACGACATTTCCGACGATGCGATCGCCACCGAATTGCTCGACGCGTTCGAAGCCGTCGGTGCCACCGGCAAGGCCGACGAAGTGGTGCGTATTCCGGCTCCGGCCGGCCTGGCCGTGGCGAGTGTGTTGGCCGTGGGCCTCGGCAACGCCGCCGACATCGACAGTGAACGCATTCGTCACTCGGCCGGCACCGCGGCTCGCGCGCTGTCCGGTGTCGAGACGGCGGCCACGACGCTCTCGGCGCTCGATCTGGGTGCGGCTGCCGAGGGCTTCTTCCTCGGCGCGTACCAGTTCGCCGAGTTCAAGTCGGCTCTCTCGGCACCGAAGCCGTCTGCGCTTCCGGTGACTCGGATCGAGTTGTTGGTGCCCGACACTCGCTCCAAAGATGCCAAGCGCGAATTGGAGAGGTCGATCGCGATTGCCGAATCAGTGGCTGTCGCAAGGGATTTCGTCAACACTCCGCCCAGCCATCTCTACCCGGAAGAGTTCGCGGCTCAGGCCAAGGCGCTGGGCAAGGCGGCCGGCCTCGAGGTCGAGATTCTCGACGACAAAGCCCTCGAGAAGGGTGGCTACGGCGGCATTCACGGAGTGGGCAAGGGATCGTCCCGACTGCCTCGGCTCGTGCGCCTGACGCACTCGGGAGGCAAACGCGGCGCGAAGAAGGTTGCTCTCGTCGGTAAGGGAATCACGTTCGACACCGGCGGCATCTCCATCAAGCCGGCTGCCGGCATGGAGAACATGACCTCGGACATGGGCGGTGCGGCAGCGGTCATCGCCACGGTGGTGCTCGCCGCCAAGGTCGGTCTGCCGCTCGACGTCATCGCCACCGTCCCGATGGCGGAGAACATGCCGTCGGGCACCGCTCAGCGCCCCGGCGATGTGCTCACCCAGTACGGCGGCATCACCGTCGAGGTGATCAACACCGACGCCGAGGGCCGCTTGGTGCTCGCCGACGCGATCGTGCGGGCCTGCGAGGACGATCCGGACTACCTGATCGACACCGCGACGCTGACGGGCGCTCAGGTCGTCGCACTCGGCAACAGGACTCCCGGCGTGATGGGTACCGACGACTTCCGCGACCGCGTCGCAGCAATCTCGCAGGCGATCGGCGAGAACGGATGGGCCATGCCGTTGCCGAAGGAGATTCGCCGCGAACTCGACTCCAAGGTCGCAGATCTCGCGAACGTCACCAACGGTCGAGCAGGTGGCATGCTCGCCGCTGCTCTGTTCCTGAAGGAATTCGTCGCCGACGGCGTGGAATGGGCTCACATCGACGTTGCCGGCCCGGCGTACAACACCGGTGGTCCGTTCGGCTACACCGGCAAGGGCGGCACCGGGGTTCCGGTCCGAACCATGTTCGCGGTTCTCGAGGACATCGCCGACAACGGTTGATCGTCTCCCGTCCGTGCGCGAGGCCCCAGGCCCTCGCGCACGGACGGCGTCAGCTGTCGCGCTGCTGTTGTTCGCGCTGCCGAACGATCTTCTGCCGAGCGTCGTGATCACGCATCCGCTGCGGATAGCCCGTCTTGCGGACGTCGTACACCGGAATCTTCAGGTCCGATCCGATCTTTCGTACATATTTTTCATCGAGTGGTCGACGCGTCCACTCACCGTCGTTCGCGACCAGAACCACCGTCAGCGGCGTGACCGTCGTTTTCGGTTCCACGTAGGCCTCGACGCCGATTCGCGCCGAGGTCCAATCGGCCAGGTACTGGGCAACCGAGCCCTCGGGTGCCCGTTTCGCGCCCCCGCCGCTCGACTTGAATCGATCGAACAATCCCACGCGAACTCCTCTTTCGTACGGCCGGCGAAGTCCGAGTTTCGGTGCCGGATCTTTGTTACCCACCAGTTCGACAGGCGTGTTGCACGCCCTAGGGGAACGGCGAGGCGACATCAATGGAAGGATGACATTAGAGGGTTCAGCTCTCTTGATTGTGAACCAAGGCTCGTGAAGTGAGTAAGTGAGTTGCCGAGAGGGAGTGTCGACGTGGGCGCTGGATCGAGCCGAACGTGCTCGGTGAGTGTCGATCGCACCGGTGCCTCCGTCGAACCGAATCACCCAACTCTCGTCCATGAACCCTGTTCCGCCAGCACAATGGTCTGCGACCACAAGTCGTAAGAACTACATCACCCGCATACAACTGTCGAGGAGTCAACAGACATGGCCTTCTCCGTCCAGATGCCAGCTCTCGGTGAGAGTGTCACCGAGGGAACTGTCACGAGGTGGCTCAAACAAGAAGGCGACACCGTCGAAGTCGACGAGCCATTGCTCGAAGTCTCCACGGACAAGGTCGATACCGAGATCCCGTCGCCTGCTGCCGGTGTTCTCACCAAGATCGTCGCTCAGGAAGACGACACCGTCGAGATCGGTGGCGAGCTCGCTCAGATCGGTGACGCGGACGAGTCTTCCTCGTCCGACGCGCCGGCCGAGGACGCCGCTCCCGCCGAGGAGTCGGCACCGGAGGAGCCTGCCGAGGAGCCCACTCCCGCAGCCGAGCCCGAGCCGCAGGCCGAGCAGGAAGCTCCCGCAGCAAGTGCCTCGTCCAGCTCCTCCGACTCGTCCGGATCCGGCACCCCGGTGACGATGCCCGAGTTGGGTGAGTCCGTCACCGAGGGCACCGTGACTCGCTGGCTCAAGGCCGTCGGCGACGAGGTTGCAGTGGACGAGCCGCTTCTCGAGGTGTCCACGGACAAGGTCGACACCGAGATTCCGTCTCCGGTCGCAGGCACCCTGCTCGAGATCTCCGCCGAGGAAGACGACACCGTGGCCGTCGGCGGCCAGCTCGCAGTCATCGGCTCCGGCTCGCCCGCCGAGAAGGCCCCCGAGCCCGAGGCAACTCCGGAGCCCGAGGCCCCGAAGGCCGAAGAGCCCAAGGAAGAGCCGAAGCCCGAGCCGAAGCAGGAAGCCCCCAAGGCCGAGCCGAAGCCCGAACCGAAGCAGGAGGCTCCCAAGGCCGCTCCCGCCAAGGAATCGGCACCGTCGGGCGATTCGAGCCCGTACGTCACTCCTCTGGTCCGCAAGTTGGCGTCGGACAACGACGTCGATCTGTCGTCCGTCAAGGGCACCGGCGTGGGTGGACGCATCCGCAAGCAGGACGTTCTCGCTGCAGCCGAGGCCAAGAAGGCTCCCGCTGCTCCGGCCGAGGCCGCGGCACCCGCCGCAGCGTCGAAGCCCGCAGCACCGGCGACCGCGGGAGTTCGTCCCGAGCTCGCACACCTGCGCGGCACCACGCAGAAGATCAACCGAATTCGTCAGATCACCGCGAAGAAGACGCGTGAGTCGCTGCAGACTTCTGCTCAGCTGACGCAGACCTTCGAGGTCGACGTGACGAAGATCGCCGGCCTGCGCACCAAGGCGAAGGCGAAGTTCGCCGAGAACGAGGGCGTCAACCTGACGTACCTGCCGTTCTTCGCGAAGGCGGTCGTGGAGGCACTCAAGGCTCACCCGAACGTCAACGCCAGCATCAACGAGGACGCGAAGGAGATCACGTACCACGCCGATGTCCACCTGGGTATCGCGGTGGACACCGAGCAGGGCCTGCTCTCCCCCGTCATCCACAATGCCGGCGACCTGTCGCTGGCCGGACTGGCACGCGCGATCAACGACATCGCCACTCGCGCCCGTTCGGGTGGGCTCAAGCCCGACGAGCTGTCCGGTGGCACGTTCACGATCACCAACATCGGCAGCCAGGGCGCGCTGTTCGACACCCCGATCCTGGTTCCGCCGCAGGCGGCCATGCTGGGTACGGGTGCGATCGTCAAGCGTCCCGTCGTCGTCAAGGACGACTCGGGCAACGAGTCGATCGGTGTTCGCTCGATGTGCTACCTGCCGCTCACCTACGACCACCGGTTGGTGGACGGAGCCGACGCAGGACGCTTCCTGACGACCATCAAGCAGCGTCTCGAAGTGGCATCGTTCGAGGCCGATCTGGGTCTGTAGACAACCGGCGAGTGTCGCGCCACGTATTCTCGTAGGAGCGCGAAACATTCGCATCGGGGTCTCGTTCACCAGGGGCACGGACAGAGCATCCGGGGCATCATTCGTTCGCGAATGGTGCCCCGGAGTGCGTCAAGGAGGCTTTCGTTCACATGCGCGTAGTCATTGCAGGTTCTTCAGGCTTGATCGGCACAGCTCTCGTTGCAGCCTTACGCGGCCGCAGCCACGACGTCACCAGACTGGTCAGACGCTCACCGGCGGGACCGGACGAGTCGCAGTGGGACCCGTCGCACGGCAGTATCGACCCCGCTGTGCTGGCCGGTGCCGATGCGGTCGTCAATCTGTGTGGTGTCGGTATCGGCGACAAAAGATGGTCCGGTGCGTACAAGCAGCTGGTGCGCGACAGCCGCATAGCGCCCACCGAGGTGATCGCGTCGGCTGCGGCCGACGCGGGTGTCCCCACCCTGATCAATGCCAGCGGCGTCAATTTCTACGGTGACACCGGCGACCGCGTGGTCGACGAGACCGCTCCGGTAGGAGACGGATTTCTCGCCGAGGTGTGCCGCGATTGGGAGAACGCTACGGCTGCGGCGTCGGAGGCAGGTGTTCGCACGATTCTGTTGCGCAGCGGTGTGGTGCTGTCGCAGCGCGGCGGCATGCTGGGCAAGCTGCGCCCGCTGTACCTGTTCGCGCTCGGTGGTCGATTGGGCAGTGGGCGACAGTACTTCCCGTGGATTTCGTTGGAAGACGAAGTCGGTGCCATCGTGCACGGTATCGAGAACGACTCGCTGCGCGGACCGGTCAACATGGTGGGGCCGACTCCGGTGACCAACGCCCAGTTCAACAGCGCGATGTCGCGAGCGGTGCATCGTCCGGCCCCGTGGGTGGTGCCCGGATTCGCCCTGAAAGCGGTCATCGGTGAATTTGCCGAGGAGGCGATCCTGACCGGGCCGCGAGCCATTCCCAAGGCACTCGAGGACGCCGGCTACACCTTCGAGCACAACACCGTGGGCGAGGCACTGCGGGTGGCTGTCGGCTCATGACCCGGCGTAGCGTCTCGGTTCATGAGTGACGTGAACGCACCGTCGATTCCGGCCACCGGCACCGACTCGGCCCGGGCCAGCAGCGAACCGGTCGTCGTGCGAGAGCTGGGCACCGTCGAGTACACCCAGGCGTGGGCTCTCCAGCGGGAACTGGCCGACGCCCGCGCCGACAATCGGGGCCCGGATACGTTGCTATTGCTCGAGCACCCTTCCGTGTACACCGCGGGGCGGCGCACCTCGGAAGAAGACATGCCGCGCGACGGTACCCCTGTGGTCGAAGTGGACCGCGGCGGCAAGATCACCTGGCACGGGCCGGGCCAGCTGGTCGGCTACCCCATCGTCGCGCTGGCGCAGCCGATCGATGTCGTCAAGTACGTCCGCCGGATCGAGGAAGCGCTGATTTCCGTGGTGTCCGATCACGGCATCGCGTGCGGGCGGGTGGACGGCAGGTCCGGGGTGTGGCTCGCGTCCGAGGTTCGCGCCGGCGTGCTTCTACCCGAACGCAAGATCGCGGCCATCGGCGTGCGAGTTCAGCGCGGCGTGACCCTGCACGGCTTCTCCCTCAACTGCAATTCGGCGATGACGGGTTTCGACGCGATCGTGCCGTGCGGAATCGCCGACGCCGGTGTGACGTCGCTGTCGCTCGAGCTGGGGCGAGACGTCCCGGTCGCCGACGTACTCGAGTCGGTCACGACGGCAGTTCTGGCCGCGTTGGACGGATCGATGCCGGTCAGAGAGCACGAGCTCGAGCACCCGGAGATCACCACCGCGACGGTGAACCCGCAATTCACGACGGTTCGGTTCGGCGCGTAGCATTGCTGGCGTGACTGTGGCCCCAGAAGGACGCAAGCTGCTCCGCCTCGAGATCCGAAACGCGGAGACCCCCATCGAACGCAAACCCAACTGGATCAAGACCAAAGCCAAGATGGGCCCGGAATACACCGAGCTCAAAGGTCTTGTGAAGCGTGAGGGTCTGCACACGGTGTGCGAGGAAGCCGGCTGCCCGAATATCTACGAATGCTGGGAAGATCGCGAGGCGACCTTCCTCATCGGCGGCGAACAATGCACCCGTCGATGCGATTTCTGCCAGATCGATACCGGCAAGCCCGAGGATCTCGATCGCGACGAGCCTCGCCGCGTGGCGGAGAGTGTGCAGGCCATGGGCCTTCGCTACTCCACGATCACCGGAGTCGCCCGCGACGACCTCGAAGACGGTGGTGCGTGGCTGTACGCAGAGACCGTCCGGTACATCAAGAAGCTCAACCCCAACACCGGCGTCGAGCTGCTGATCCCCGACTTCAACGCCAAGCCCGATCAGCTGGCCGAGGTGTTCTCCTCCCGCCCGGAGGTGTTGGCCCACAACGTCGAGACCGTGCCGCGCATCTTCAAGCGCATCCGTCCCGCATTCCGGTACCAGCGGTCGATGGACGTCATCACCGCAGCGCGTGACGACGGTCTGGTCACCAAGTCGAATCTCATTCTCGGCATGGGCGAGACTCCCGAGGAAGTCCAGGAAGCGATTCGCGACCTGCACGAGGCGGGCTGCGACATCCTGACGATCACCCAGTACCTGCGACCGTCACCGCGGCACCACCCCGTCGAGCGGTGGGTCAAGCCGGAGGAGTTCGTCGAGCACTCCGACTACGCCACCGAGGTCGGGTTCGCCGGCGTGCTGGCCGGCCCGTTGGTCCGCTCCTCGTACCGCGCCGGACGCCTCTACGCGCAGGCCATGGCACACCACGGTCGCGAACTGCCCGAGAGCATGAGCCACCTCACCGACGGCGGCGAAGCTTCTCAGGAGGCCAGCTCGTTGATGGCTCGGCTGGCTCCTCGCTGATCGCTCCGCTCGACGTGGCGCGATGCACGTGAGCGTCGGCACAGGCCGTATCCTGTGAGGTATGGCGAACGGCAGTAAAGCTGGCAAAGCGGCAAAGCCCAGCAAGGAAGCAAAGGCGGCTGCCAAGGCAGCCCGCAAGCAGGCATCGAAGGAACGGCGCAGCCAGTTGTGGCAGGCGTTCCAGATGCAGCGTAAGGACGACAAGGCTCTCCTTCCGCTCATGATCGGAGCGGTGGTCGGTCTCGGGCTGATCGGCTTCCTGATCGGTCTGGCCTTCGGCTTCCAGTGGTTCCTTCTCCCCATCGGTCTCCTGTTGGGCGTGCTGGTCGCGTTCATCATCTTCGGCCGGCGGGTTCAGAAGTCCGTGTACAAGAAGGCAGACGGTCAGGCCGGTGCTGCGGCGTGGGCCCTGGACAATCTTCAGGGATCGTGGCGTGTCACCAATGCGATCGCAGGCACCACTCATCTCGACGCCGTGCACCGGGTGATCGGGAAGCCCGGAGTGATACTCGTGGCCGAGGGTGCGCCGCAGCGTGTGAAGACCCTGCTGGCCCAGGAGAAGAAGAAGACCGCCCGGCTGGTGGGCGATACTCCGATCTACGACATCATCGTCGGCAACGGGGAGAACCAGATTCCACTGTCGGGTCTGCAGAAGTACCTGTCGAAGCTGCCGAAGAACATCGACGGCAAGCGGATGGACACCATCGAGTCCCGGCTGGCCGCGTTGGGAACCAAGGGTGGCCCGGCAATGCCCAAGGGACCGATTCCCGGTGGGGCCAAGATGAAGGGCGTTCAGCGGACCATGAAGCGTCGCTGACCCGTATTTCGACCGACAGCCCTGGTGCGTCGACCCCTCAGCGGGTCCGCAGCAGGGCTGTTCCCGTTGCGCGGTCGTGCATTCCCCGGCCGTCCATGTCGGTGATCACGGCCGGGACGACGAACAGCAGAATGAGCTGCCGCACCAATGCCCGGACGAAACCGACTCGCGCATGGGCGTCGATGCGTCCCACCTGTACTCCCACGATGAACTGCCCCGGGGTGAACGAGAACAGCGAGACGCTCGCGATTCCTACGACGAACCACACGGCCAGCACGATCGTCGAGATCAGTCCGCTGGTGGTGTAACCGCCGAGAATCAGCGACGCCACACCGGTGGCCATCGTCCAGTCCAGCAGCAACGCCAGGACTCTACGACCGGTTCCGGCGAGTGCGCCGACGCCCCGCGCGGGCAGACCGAGTTGTTCCCCACGGAAGTTCTGCGGCGGTCGTGGGTTCGCGGCCGCCGGTCCGGACAACCAGGACCCTGTCATTCGTGCCATGATTTCCAGGATAGGCGCGGTCGGGCACACGGAAAAACGGGTGGACGTACTGTTGTTCGTGCCAACCGTGAACCACGACGTGTAACACGGGCGAAACACGAGCTTGACGGGCGGGCAACACCGAGTCCATACCGTCAGTTCGACGGACTCAACTAAGGAGCAAAAGCGTGGCGTTTTCCACGGCCCAAGAGGTCATCAAGTTCATCGCAGATGAAGGAATCGAATACGTCGACATCCGATTCACGGATCTGCCGGGTGCACAGCAGCACTTCTCCATCGCTGCCAAGGCGTTCACGGCCGACACCCTGGAAGACGGCCTCGCGTTCGACGGCTCGTCCGTCCGCGGCTTCCAGTCGATCCACGAGTCCGACATGATCCTGCTGCCGGACTACGCCACCGCTCAGATCGACCCGTTCCGCAACGCGAAGACCCTCAACATGGACTTCTTCGTCCACGACCCGTTCACGCGTGAGGCGTACAGCCGCGACCCGCGCAACGTTGCGCGCAAGGCCGAGGAGTACTTGGCCAGCACCGGCATCGCCGACACCGCATTCTTCGGTGCCGAGGCCGAGTTCTACATCTTCGACTCCGTGCGCTTCGACTCGCAGGCCAACGGCGCGTTCTACGAGCTCGACTCGTCCTCGGGTTGGTGGAACACCGGAGCCGAGACCGAGGCCGACGGTGGACCGAACCTCGGCTACAAGGTCCGCTACAAGGGTGGCTACTTCCCCGTCGCACCGTACGACCACTACGTCGACCTGCGTGACGAGATCTCGACCAACCTGCAGAACGCAGGCTTCGAGCTCGAGCGTGCCCACCACGAGGTCGGCACCGGCGGTCAGCAGGAGATCAACTACAAGTTCAACACGCTGCTCCGCGCGGCCGACGATCTGCAGCTCTTCAAGTACATCGTCAAGAACACCGCATGGAAGAACGGCAAGTCCGCGACGTTCATGCCGAAGCCCCTGTTCGGAGACAACGGCTCGGGCATGCACGTGCACCAGTCGCTGTGGAAAGACGGCAAGCCCCTCTTCCACGACGAGGCCGGATACGCCGGACTGTCCGATCTGGCACGTCACTACATCGGCGGCATTCTGCACCACGCTCCGTCGCTGTTGGCCTTCACCAACCCGACGATCAACTCGTACCACCGTTTGGTGCCGGGCTACGAAGCTCCCATCAACTTGGTCTACAGCCAGCGCAACCGCTCCGCCGCGGTGCGTATCCCGATCACCGGCAACAACCCGAAGGCCAAGCGCCTCGAGTTCCGCGCGCCGGACTCCTCGGGTAACCCGTACCTGAACTTCGCCGCTCAGATGATGGCGGGCCTCGACGGAATCAAGAACAAGATCGAGCCGATGGCTCCGGTCGACAAGGACCTCTACGAGTTGCCGCCCGAGGAAGCCAAGAACATTCCTCAGGCACCCACCTCGCTGAACGCGGTCATCGACCGTCTCGAGGCCGACCACGACTACCTCACCGAGGGTGGCGTCTTCACCACCGACCTCATCGAGACGTGGATTTCGCTCAAGCGTGAGCAGGAGATCGCTCCGGTCAACCTGCGTCCGCACCCGTACGAGTTCTCGCTCTACTACGACGTGTGAGTCGGTAGATTTCACGAAGAAACGCCCGGCCGAAGCTTTTCGGCCGGGCGTTTTTCGCGTTCTCGATTGTTTCCGATCGGCAACTTTTGTGGCAATCCGCAAAGAAATTCAGACCGGTCGGCGTTTGATAGTCGGTACGCGGGGTAAAGACAACTACCGCTACCGGCGAACAGAGGACGACGACTGCATGGATGCACTGTGGGATTTCATCGTCGGGCGGCGAAGGCAGTTGGCGATCGATTCATATCTCCACGTGTCGGCCGTCATTCAATGCGTTGTCATTGCAACCGTCATCGGGGTGGCGATCGGTGTGCTCGTGTACCGAAGCCCCGCGGGCTCCGCAGTCGCCACGGCCCTGGCGAGTACGGTGCTCACCATTCCGTCGTTCGCACTGCTCGGAGTTCTCATTCCGGTGCTGGGTCTGGGCGTCAAACCCACTGTGACAGCTCTTGTTCTGTATTCGCTTCTCCCTATCATTCGAAACACCGTGGTGGGCTTGGCAGCCGTCGATCCGGCCGTTGCCGACGCGGCCCGCGGAATCGGAATGAGCCGCGCTCTGGTGTTGCGCCGCATCGAGATCCCACTCGCGTGGCCGTCGATCCTCACCGGCATGCGCGTCAGTACGCAGATGGCCATGGGCATTCTCGCCATCGCCGCGTACGCCAAGGGTCCCGGACTCGGCAACCTCCTCTTCTCGGGCCTCGCCCGCGTGGGTAGCCCCACAGCTCTACCGCAGGCTCTGACCGGCACTGTCCTGATCGTCCTGCTGGCGTTGATCCTCGATGGGATCTACGTGTTGATCGGCAAACTGACCACCTCGAGGGGTATCCGTGAGTGACTCGACCCGTACATCGAATGTCTCCGGCGCGGAAATCGTGCTCGAGAACGTGACCAAGAGCTACCCGGGGCAGAAGCTCGCTGCCGTCGACAACGTGTCGATGACCATCCCCGCGGGCGAGGTCGTCGTACTCGTCGGGCCGTCCGGTTGCGGCAAGACGACGACGATGCGCATGATCAACCGTCTGATCGAGCCGACATCGGGCCGCATCACGATCGGTGGCAAGGACGCACTGTCGATCGATCCGAACGAGTTGCGCCGCACCATCGGTTATTCCATTCAGCAGGCAGGCCTGTTCCCGCACATGACGATTGCGCAGAACGTCGGGATGGTGCCGGGTCTCATCGGGTGGAACAAGAAGCGAATCGACGACCGCACGGACGAGATGCTGGACCTCGTCGGCCTCGATCCGGCGGTCTATCGCCAGCGTTATCCGCGGCAGCTCTCCGGCGGTCAGCAGCAACGCGTCGGAGTCGCACGCGCTCTTGCCGCCGATCCCCCGGTGCTGTTGATGGACGAACCGTTCGGTGCCGTCGACCCCATCACCCGCGGGTTGCTGCAGGACGAATTGATGCGTCTGCAAGCAGAATTGGGCAAGACCATCGTTTTCGTCACGCACGATTTCGACGAGGCGGTCAAGCTCGGTGACCGCATCGCCGTGCTCGGTAACCAGTCCACGATCCTCCAGTACGACACCCCCGAGGCGGTGCTCGCCAACCCGGCCGACGACACCGTGGCCGGGTTCGTCGGAGCCGGAGCCGCGTTGAAGCAGCTGACGTTGATGCGAGTACGCGACATCGAGCTGTCCGACGTGCCGGTGTTCGGCGAGGACGACTCGGTGGAGTCGATGAACTCCGCGCTGGGATCGGATCCCGAAGCCTGGGGAATCATCGTCGATTCCCGTAGACGCCCGATTCGGTGGACGGATCGACGCCACCTCGCGGGTGTGGGGAGCCTCCGTGACGTCGGGGTGCCGATGGGAGAACTGGTGTCGACCCAGTCGACCCTGCAGGATGCTCTGGAAGCTCTACTGTCCGAGGGCAATGCGACGGCGACCGTCACCGGCAATCGCGGCGAGTACGTCGGCACCGTGACCATCGACGTGCTGATCGACACCATCAAGTCGTTGCGGTCGCAACACGCGAACGATCACGACGAGCCGCGCGAAGCTGCTGGGACTCCGTCGTGACGACACTCGCCGATACCGGCGACGAGACCAAGGACGCCGCGCGTACCGCCAAGCGCGCCGAGCGAATTCGTCTTCTCATCCAGCCGGCCCTGGTGCTGGTGATCGTGGCGATTCTGTTGGTCTACGCGTTGACCAGAGACCTCACCGCGACGCAGGCCGAGACGATCAACATCAGCACGATCTCCACCCGGGTTCTCGAGCATGTGCTGATCACCTTCGTCGTCACCGCGTTGGTGCTCGTCATCGCCGTGCCTCTGGGAATTCTGTTGACTCGCAACGGGTATCGCAAAGCTGCACCACTGTTCATCGGTATCGCGAACATCGGGCAGGCCGCACCGGCCGTCGGCTTGCTGGTGTTGTTGTTCCTGTGGACGGGCGCAACGGGTTTCTGGACCGGCGTTCTCCCGATCGCGTTCTATTCGTTGCTCCCCGTTCTGCGCAACACCATGTTGGGCTTTCAGACAGTCGAGCCGAACTACATCGATGCCGCTCGCGGACAGGGCATGTCGAACATGGGCATTCTGCGCCGCATCGAATTTCCGCTCGCGGTTCCGTTCATCCTGGCGGGTCTGCGCACCTCGCTCGTGCTCGCCGTCGGCACCGCAACTCTGAGCTTTCTCGTCGGAGCAGGCGGGCTCGGCGTGCTGATCGACACCGGCTACAAGCTCAACCAACCACTCATTCTCGTCGTGGGTGCCGTTCTCGCGGTAGCACTCGCGCTGCTGGTGGATTGGCTGGGCGCACTCGCCGAGGCCTACCTCGGACCGAAAGGACTCCGCTGATGCGGCGCACCACCCGACGACTCGCGGCGCTCTGCGCCACCACCGCTCTCGCGCTGACGGGGTGCGGATTGCAGTCCGGCGGGGCGATGCCGTTGTCGGTCGAGGCGGGCAGCATCACTCCGCTCGAGGGGCTCGAAGGTGCCGAGTTCACCGTCGGATCGAAGGATTTCACCGAGCAGATCATCCTCGGCTACATCCTCGAATTCGCGCTCAGCGCAGCCGGTGCCGACGTTCGCGACCTCACCAACATCGTCGGCTCGCAGAGCGTTCGACTCGCGATGCAGAACGGCCAGGTGGACCTCGCCTACGAATACACCGGAACCGGGTGGATCAACTACCTGGGTAACGAGAAGCCCATTCCCGATGCCACGGAACAATTCGAGGCAGTGCGCGATGCCGACAAGGCCAACGGCATCGACTGGGTCAATCCCGCGCCGATGGACAACACCTACGCGCTGGCCATGAATCAGCAGGTCGCGCAGGAGACCGGTGTGCGCACGCTGTCGGACTACGCCGCTCTGGTGAACCGAGATCCTGCCGCCGCATCGCTGTGCGTCGAGACCGAGTTCAACAGTCGCCAGGACGGACTCCCCGGCCTCGCCGCCACCTACGGTTTCGATGCCAACGCCATCTCCGTGCAGATTCTGCAGACCGGCGTCATCTACCAGGCAACTGCGGACGGTTCGCAGTGCCGATTCGGTGAGGTGTTCACCACCGACGGCCGAATCAAGGGCCTGAACCTGACCGTGGTCGAGGACGACAAGGCGTTCTTCCCGCGATACAACGCGACTGTCGTCGTGCGGCAGGAGATCGCCGATCGCTATCCGGAGATAGCCGAGGTCACCGCGCCCATTTCCGCTGCGCTCACCAACGAAGCGATCTCGGAGTTGAACAAGCAGGTCGACATCGACGGCCGTGAGCCCGCGGATGTCGCGCGCGACTGGATGGTGAAGCAGGGCTTCGTCACCGCAGGCAGCGACTAGAGTCCGCCGAACGTCCTCTCCACGACTGCCTTGGCTCGACGCGTGACGCGCAGGTAGTTGTCGAGGAATGCCCCGGCGTCGCCGTTCTCCCACCCCGCCACCTGTGCGACGGCGGACAGGACGGCACCCGGTCTCGGCAGTTGGTCGGTCGGCTTACCGCGAACCAGGACGAGCGCATTGCGCGCTTTCGTCGCCAGGATCCACGCTTCGCGCAGCAGCTCGATGTCGGTCTCACTCATCAGCTCGGCTGCGCCGATCGCGTCGAGGGATTGCAGCGTCGAGGTGTTGTGCAGTGACTGGACCTTGTGTGCGTATCGGAGCTGGATGAGCTGTACGGTCCACTCGATGTCCGCCAGTCCCCCACGTCCGAGCTTGGTGTGAGTGGCCGGGTCGGCTCCCTTGGGGAGACGCTCGGAGTCGATCCGCGCCTTGATACGCCGAATTTCACGGACGGCGTCGGCAGACACTCCACCCTCGGGGTAGCGCACCTTGTCGGCCATCAGCAGGAATCGGATGCCCAGGTCCTGATCGCCCGCGACCTGATGCGCACGCAGCAGAGCTTGCACCTCCCATGCCTGAGCCCACTGGGCGTAGTACGCGGCGTAGGACGACAGCGTGCGCACCACCGGGCCGTTGCGACCTTCCGGGCGCAGGCCGGTGTCGACTTCGAGCGGAGGGTCCGTGCTCGGCGCTCCGAGCAGTTTGCGGATGCGATCGGCAATGGTGTTGGCCCACTTGACCGCAACGGTCTCGTCGACGCCGTCCACCGGTTCGCAGACGAACAGCACGTCGGCGTCGCTTCCGTAGCCGAGTTCGCCGCCGCCCAGGCGTCCCATACCGATGACGGCCAAGGTTGCCGGTGCCGGTTCGCCGCGCTCGATTTCGCTGGCTCTGATGGCAGCGGCCAGAGCGGCATTGATCACGGCGGCCCACACCGACGACAGCGCCCGACACACCTGAGGTACGTCGAGCATGCCGAGGATGTCTGCCGACGCCACCCGTGCCAGCTCGTGACGCCGCAGCGCCCTCGCCGCGTTGATCGCTCGCACCGGATCCTCGTACCGAGCCGAGGACGACAGGATGGCGCGGTAGGTCTCCTCCGGCTCGACGTCGAGCAGACGCGGGCCGGTGGGGCCGTCGGCGAACAAGCGAATGACCTCGGGGGCCTTGATCAGCAGATCCGGCACATAGGCCGAGGATCCGAGCACGATCATCAGCCGTTGCGCCACTGCGCCTTCGTCGCGAAGTACCCGCAGGAACCACGTCTGCTCCCCCGCCGACTCCGAGAGCCGGCGGTAATTGAGCAGTCCCGCATCCGGGTCGGGGGTGTCTGCGAGCCATTCGAGCAGGGTCGGCAGCAGCACGGCCTGAATCTGACCGCGGCGAGTACCGGAACCGACCAGCGCTCGCAGGTGGCCCAACGCATTCTGCGGCGTCGCATATCCCAGCGCGGCAAGCTGACGCGTCGCCGCGTCGGGGGTCAAACGCACTGTCTCCGAGTCGAACTTGACCACCGAATCGAGCAACGGCCGGTAGAAGAGCTTCGCATGCAGCCGACGGATGCGCTGGGCATTCCTCTTGATCTCGGCGTTCAGTACACCGAGCGCATCGCGATTGCCGTCGGGTCGCATGTGCGCGGAACGCGCGAGCCACCGCAGACCTTCCTCGTCGTCCGGTGGAGGCAGGGTGTGTGTGCGGCGCATCCGCTGCAATTGCAGTCGGTGCTCGATCAATCGCAAGAATTCGTAGGACGCGGTCAGATTCGCGGCGTCGTCACGGCCGACGTACCCGCCCTCGGTCAGAGCCGTCAGGGCATCGGTCGTGCCCAGTACGCGCAACGACTCGTCTGTTCGGCCGTGCACCAATTGCAGGAGCTGGACGGCAAATTCGACGTCGCGCAGACTGCCGCGTCCGAGTTTGATCTCCCGTTCGCGCAGCTCGGTCGGCACCATCTCCTCGACCCGTCGCCGCATCGCGCGGACCTCGGGCACGAAGTCCTCACGCTGACTGGCCAGCCACACCATCGGATTGACGGCATCGACGTAATCGTTGCCGAGGGCGATATCGCCGGTCATCGGCCGAGCCTTGAGCAGGGCCTGGAACTCCCAGGTCTTGGCCCAGCGCTTGTAGTAGGCCACGTGCGAGTCGAGCGTGCGAACCAGCTCGCCGCGCTTACCTTCGGGGCGAAGCGCAGCGTCGACCTCGAAGAACGCCGAGGACCCGATGCGCATCATCTCGCCGGCGATCCGACTCGCCTGTGAGTCCGCCGGCTCGGCGACGAACACGACATCGACGTCCGAGACGTAATTGAGTTCGCGCGCACCGCATTTGCCCATGGCGATGACGGCCAGCCGCGTCGGACACGGGGCATCGGGGCACACGGTCGCCACCGCCACCGACAGAGCCGCAGTGAGCGCCGCGTCTGCCATGTCGGACAGTTGAGCTCCCACCACCGTGTACGGCAGGACCGGTTCGTTCTCGACGGTCGCGGCGAGGTCGTAGGCGGCCAACACCATGATCTGGTCGCGGTACTTCTTGCGCAGGGCGATCACGGCGGGCGGGCCGGTGACGGACGCCCGGTACAGATCGGGTGCGGCATTGGGCCCGGTCTCCGGCTCGGCCCCGACGGCCTCGAGCAGTTCTGCGACCAGCGTTGCCTTGCTGGGCAACTGGATCTTCGCCGAGACACCGCTGCTCTGACCTTCCGCGGTCAGTAACAACCGCCAGGTGGTGTCGTCGGCAACGAGGTGGTCGGCGAGCGCACTGGACGCGCCGACGAGTCCCAGGAGGCGGCCGCGGAATCCCTTGTCGTTACGCAGTGCGGTGTCGAATTCGGCCCAGCCACTGCCGAGCATCTCGTACATGCGCACCAGCGTGCGCAGTGCGAGATCGGCGTTGGGGGCACGCGAGAGCGACCACAGCAGCTCCAGACTCTCTTCGCCCGTCCAGCCCAGGGTGCGCAGATCGGACGGCGCAGTCTCCTCGACGAGACCGAGGCGGCCAGGTCCGGGTACGACCGACCTGGAAGTGGGAGGACGCACCATCAGAATCCACCTCGGGGTGCCACAGATATACCTCGTCGTCAGTAATGCGACGCGAGGGTGCCCACGCCGGCATCGAACCTACATTCGGGATCGATTAAAACGTAGCCCATGGCAGCGGTGGGTTGTTACAGACCCCGCTGCTCTACAAACCGAGGTACGCCCTCAGCTCGTACGGCGTGACGTGGCTGCGGTATTCCTCCCACTCGCGACGCTTGTTGCGCAAGAAGAAGTCGAACACGTGCTCGCCCAGTGCTTCTGCGACCAGCTCGGAACCCTCCATCGCGTTGAGCGCTTGGTCGAGGTTGCCCGGCAGTTCCTTGTAGCCCATGGCGCGACGCTCCGCGGAGGTCAATGCCCACACGTCTTCCTCGGCCTCGGGAGGAAGGGTGTACCCCTTCTCGATTCCGCGCAGGCCTGCCGCGAGCAGCACCGCGAACGCGAGATACGGGTTGCAGGCCGAATCGGGGCTACGAATCTCGACGCGTCGCGACGACGCCTTGTTCGGGGTGTACATGGGCACACGAATCAATGCCGACCGGTTGGCCGGTCCCCAGGATGCAGCGGTCGGGGCTTCGCCACCACGCACGAGACGCTTGTACGAGTTGACCCACTGGTTGGTCACGGCACTGATCTCGTTGGCGTGCTCGAGGATGCCGGCGATGAAGGACTTGCCGGTTTCGGACAGCTGCATCGGATCGTCCGGGTTGTGGAAGGCGTTGGCGTCGCCCTCGAACAAACTCATGTGCGTGTGCATCGCCGAGCCGGCCTGGTCGCTGAACGGTTTGGGCATGAACGTCGCGCGCACGCCCTCTTCGATGGCGACTTCCTTGACCACGTAGCGGAAGGTCATGATGTTGTCGGCCATGGACAGTGCGTCCGCGTACCGCAGATCGATCTCCTGCTGGCCCGGCGCTGCCTCGTGGTGGCTGAACTCGACCGAGATGCCCATCGACTCGAGCGCGTCGATGGCATGCCTGCGGAAGTTCGGAGCCGAGTCGTGCACGGCCTGGTCGAAGTAGCCGCCGTTGTCTGCCGGGGTCGGCGGTGAGCCGTCCTGGGGAGCGTCTTTGAGCAAGAAGAATTCGATCTCGGGGTGCACGTAGCAGCTGAATCCGAGGTCGGCTGCCTTGCTCAGCTGGCGACGCAGCACGTGGCGCGAATCGGCCCAGGACGGCGAGCCGTCGGGCATGGCGATGTCGCAGAACATGCGGGCAGAGTGCTGGTGACCCTTGCTGGTCGACCACGGCAGAATCTGGAACGTCGACGGATCCGGCTTGGCGACGGTGTCGGCCTCGGAGACGCGGGCGAATCCTTCGATGGCGCTGCCGTCGAAGCCGATTCCCTCGTCGAATGCACCTTCGAGTTCAGCGGGCGCGATGGCCACCGATTTGAGGTACCCGAGGACGTCGGTGAACCAGAGGCGGACGAAACGAATGTCGCGCTCTTCGAGAGTCCGGAGCACGAATTCCTTTTGACGATCCATGAACGCGAGAGTAAGCAAACGGAGTTAAATCTGTGTTACATCGTGAATTCAGTCTCACTTCGTGGAACTCTCCGCTCACCGCGCGCCCGGTGAGGTATGTGTCAGCAGACCAGTCCTTCGCCTGGTGGGACGAGGTCCACCAGGTAGTTCGTCAGCGGATCGTCGATGCACTCCACTCCCGAGAACGCCACCGTGTGTTGCGTGCCGTTGTAGGTGACCAGGTCGCCGCGCAGCTGGTCGGCCAGTTCCACGCCCGCTTGGTAGGGCGTCGCCGGATCGTTCGTCGTCGAGACCACCACCAGCGTGGGCAGCCCCTCCGCCTCCACGATGTGGGGCTCACTGGTGTTCGGCACCGGCCAGAACGCACACAGATCCAGCGGCGCGTTCCCGGTGGAGCGGCCGTCGTCGAGGTACGGCGCTGCCGCTCGGAACCTGGCGTCGGCCTCGTCGGCCTCCCCCCGGTCGGTGGTCGGCGGGCCGTCGACGCATCGGACGGCGTTGAACGCGTCGTCGATGTTGGTGTAGCTACCGTCCTCGAGCCGTCCGGAGTAGGTGTCGGCGAGGCGCAGCAGCGTGTCTCCCCTGCCCTCTCGCAGTTCGCTAAGTCCGGCGCGCAGCAATCGCCAGAGCTGCGGTGAGTACAGCGCCTGTTGCGCTCCGGTGATCGCGTCGTCGTAGCTCAATCCGCGCGGATCGGTAGTGTCGGCGGGCGTGTCGACCAGCGGGTCGACCAAGGTCCGGAACTGCGCCACGGCCTGGGACGGATCGGTGCCGAGCGGGCAGGTATCCGTCTGCGTGCAGTCCGCAGCGAACTGGTCGAACGCGGTCTGGAACGCCGCACCCTGGGCGACGGCCTCGTCGACGGGCGACTGGTCGGGATCGAGTGCTCCGTCGAGCACCATGGCCCGCACGTTCGACGGGAACGCCTCGGCGTAGGCGGTACCGATGCGTGTCCCGTACGAGTACCCGACGTACGTGAGCTTCTCGTCGCCGAGCACTGCGCGGATGACATCCATGTCGCGGACGACTTCACGGGTGCCGACGTGTTCGAGCACGTCGGCCCCGGTGCGTTCGACACATTGCGCCGCGTAGTCACGATGATCGGCTTCGGTGGCGGCGATCCCTTCCGGGCTGACGTCGACGTCCGGTTCCCGACGCTCTTCGTCGACTCCCTCGGACGTCAGGCAGCGCACTTCGGGTTCGGAGGCCCCGATTCCACGTGGATCGAATCCGATGCGGTCGAACCGGTCGGCGATCGGGGTGCCGTCGGCTTGCTCGGCGAGGTAGAGCCCCGACGATCCCGGACCGCCCGGGTTCATCAGGATCGACCCGATCTTCTCCCCCGTCGCTTGTGTGCGTGAGATCGCGATGTCGATGGTCTTGCCGCCCGGATCGGCGTAGTCGAGTGGCACGGTCACTCGGTCGCACTGGACTGCGTCGCCGAGTTCGGACCCATCCGTGTTGTAGGACTCGCACGATTCCCACTGCAGATTCTGGGTGTAGAACGCCTCGAGCCCGGCAGGAACAGGACCGGCCGGAGCCGAGAACGTGGAGTCGGACGCGGTGGACGGATCGGGGTCGGCACCGGGCCCGGGCGCGGAGCAGCCGGCGAGGACGAGGGCGACTGCGGACAGTGCCACGACCGACGTCGTGGTGCGCGTTCTCATGAGTCGATCGTGCCAGGTCTTTCCGGCCACACTCCATTCTCGCTGCCCGGCAGGGACGGCCGTCGAGCACTAGCGTCTACACGGTGCAGGCCCTCAGACTCGCCCTCGCCCAGATCAATCCCGTCGTCGGCGATCTCGAAGCGAATGCGGCGGCAATCGTCGATTGGACCGTCCGTGCCGCCCATGACGGTGCCAACGTGGTCGTGTTTCCGGAGATGGCCCTGACCGGGTATCCGGTCGAGGATCTGGCGTTGAATCCGTCGTTCGCCGCGGCATCGGCGCGGGCACTGACGGGGCTGGCGGAGTCCCTGGACCGAGCGGGGTGCGGCGATCGCATCGTCGTGGTCGGGTATCTCGACCGCGATGTCGAGGGCTCGAGAAACAGCGCGGCGGTGATCGTCGACGGCCGGGTCGCAGCTCGGTACGACAAGCATTCATTGCCCACCTACCGGGTGTTCGACGAGGCACGTTATTTCGCGCCCGGCTCCCGTTTGAGCATCGTGACGGTCAACGGCATGCGACTCGGACTCGTTGTGTGCGAGGATATCTGGCAACCCGGTGGATCCGTTGCCGCCTACGCCTCGGCCGGAGTCGATCTACTGCTGTGCCTCAACGCGAGCCCCTTCGAGCAGGGGAAGGACACGATTCGTCACTCTGTCGTCCAGCGCCGAGCCACCGAGATCGGGACCCCCATCGCGTACGTGAACGCGGTCGGCGGTCAGGACGAGCTGGTGTTCGACGGGGGAAGTCTCGTGCTCGGTCCCGACGGCTCGACGTGGGGCCGGGCTCCGCAATTCGTCGAGCACTTGCTGATCGTCGACGTGGATGCCCCCGCGGATCCGGTCGCGGACTCCCCCGCGGTGGCGGGCTGGACGATCGATCGCGTCGCTCTGCCCGACGTCGCGATCAGCGGCTGGCAGCGTACCGAGCCGTCCCTGGCTCAGCCCCTCGGCGCCGAGGAACAGGTGTGGGGCGCGTTGGTGACCGGGCTACGAGATTACGTGCACAAGAACGGCTTTCGTGCGGTCACCCTCGGTCTGTCCGGTGGAATCGATTCGGCGGTCGTCGCCGCCATCGCCGTCGATGCCCTCGGCGCTGACGCGGTGTACGCAGTGTCGATGCCCTCGGAGTTCTCCTCGGAGCATTCGCGCGTCGATGCCGAGGATCTCGCCGCGCGCACCGGCATTCACTTTCGAACCGAACCGATTTCCCAGATGGTCGCCGGCTTCGTCGACCAGCTGCACTTGACCGGCGTGGCCGAGGAGAACGTCCAGGCGAGATGCCGGGGAATCGTGTTGATGGCGCTGTCCAACACCTTCGGCCATCTGGTCCTTGCCACCGGGAACAAGTCCGAACTGGCGGTGGGTTATTCGACGATCTACGGCGACGCGGTCGGCGGCTTCGCACCGATCAAGGACGTGCCCAAGACGCTGGTCTGGGGATTGGCGCGCTGGCGCAACGAGTCCGCGATCGACCGCGGAGACGTCCCGCCGATCCCCGAATCGAGCATCGACAAGCCGCCCTCGGCCGAGCTTCGGCCGGGTCAGCTCGATACCGATTCACTGCCCGACTACGACACCCTCGACGCCATCCTGTTTCGGTACGTCGACCACGATCAGGGCGTCGCAGACATCGTCGCGGCGGGTTTCGACGCGTCCGTCGTGGCGGACATCGTGCGCAAGGTGGACACAGCGGAATACAAGCGGCGGCAGTATCCGATCGGCACCAAGGTCACCTCGCGGGCGTTCGGGCGCGATCGCCGGATGCCGATCACGGTCGGGAGGGGCGCGTACGAGCCCCCGATGTGACGATCAGCTGTTGGCGCGACTGTGACAAATTGCACTCCCTACCAGCATTCCTGCGACGGAAGGGCGGTGGCAGACTGAGCACGTCATCACACCCCATCCCGGGGACCCGCCAGGCGGGCCTCGAGGACCAGAAAGGGACAAAGATGTCCGAAAATGCTGTGTACGGCGGTTCGTCCACCGAATCTCCGGCGACCGCGCTGACCCGCAAGACCCGTACCCACCATCTGCTGCAGATGAAGGCAGAGGGTGAGCGCTGGGGAATGCTGACGGCGTACGACTACTCCAGTGCCCGCATCTTCGAGGAAGCCGGCGTGCCTGTGCTTCTCGTCGGTGACTCCGCGGCCAACGTCGTGTACGGCTACGACACCACCGTGCCGATCACCGTGGACGAGTTGCTTCCTCTCGTACGTGGAGTGGTACGCGGCGCACCGCACGCGCTCGTCGTCGCAGATCTGCCCTTCGGTACCTACGAAGCCTCACCGCAGCAGGCCCTCGAAACCGCTGTTCGTTTCATGAAGGAAGGCCTCGCGGGCGCGGTGAAGCTCGAGGGCGGCGAGCGGGTCGCACCGCAGATCGCCGCCATCACCGCTGCCGGCATCCCCGTCATGGCCCATGTGGGATTCACCCCGCAGAGCGTCAACACCCTCGGCGGATTCCGCGTTCAGGGTCGCGGTGACGCGTCCGAACAACTCGTCGCCGACGCCATCGCCGTACAGGAGGCAGGTGCCTTCGCCGTCGTCATGGAGATGGTCCCCGCCGACATCGCCGGCCAGGTCACCCGCAAGCTCACGATCCCGACGGTCGGCATCGGAGCGGGCAACGAATGCGACGCTCAGGTTCTCGTGTGGCAGGACATGGCCGGATACACCAACGGCAAGACCGCCAAGTTCGTCAAGAAGTTCGCCGACGTGGGCGATTCGCTGCGCACCGCAGCCACCACGTACATGTCCGAGGTGCGCTCGGGAGTCTTCCCCGGACCCGAACACAGCTACTGACCGTCGTCGTCTGATCCCGGTTCGGATGGCACACTCGGGCCATGACAATCAGACGGGGTACGACGTCCATTGCAGGACGAAGCGCAGTCGCACTGGTCGGTGCGGCTGCGCTTCTCGCCGTAGTGGGGGCATGCAGCACCGACACGACCAATACCGGTTCGTCGTCGACCACAACGACCGCTCCGAGCACGACGGTGGCGACGACGACTCCTGCGGGAGCGGCTGTCACCGATGCCCAGAAGCAGCAGCTGTGCACCGATCTCGAAGCGCAGCTGTCGAATTGGCGCGTGCAGGGCCCCACTCTCGGCCGCGGCGGTCTGAACATTCTGGTGCAGACCTGGGCTGCGCAGAGCGGCGTCATCAATCTCCAGGTGGTGCAGAATCGCGCGCTCGTCGACGACATCACGAAGGAAACGTGCTCGGACGTGCGGGACGAGGCCATCCGCTCCCTCGACATCCCGGATCTGGCCTCCGGTCTGGTCGGTTTCTAGGATGCGCACCTTGTACCCGGAGATCGAGCCCGTGCAGACTGGTCACCTCGACGTCGGCGAGGGGCAGCGGATCTACTGGGAGATCTCCGGCAACCCCGACGGCGAACCGGTGGTGTTCGTGCACGGCGGTCCCGGCGGTGCCACCAATCCACTGCAGCGTCGCTACTTCGATCCGCAGGTCTACCGCATCGTGTTGTTCGATCAGCGAGGCTGCGGGCTGTCGACCCCACATATTGCCGACGGGGCAGATCTGTCGGTCAACACCACCGATCGCTTGATCTCCGACATGGAGAAACTCCGCGAGCACCTGAACATCGACACCTGGTTGGTGTTCGGCGGATCCTGGGGCTCCACGTTGTCGCTGGCCTACGCACAGACGCATCGCGAGAGGGTGCGAGGACTCGTGCTCCGAGGAATCTTCCTCGTCCGGCCGTCGGAGATCGACTGGTACTACCGCGGCGGTGCCGGACACATCTTCCCGGACCTGTGGGAGGAGTTTCTCGCCCCCATTCCGGAAGGCGAACGAGACGGGGATCTGGTCGAGGCATATCACCGACAGTTGATGTCCGAGGACGACGCTGCCGCGACCCGGGCCGCGGTGGCGTGGTCGTCGTGGGAGGCAGCGACGAGTTACCTGCTCCCGAAACCCGATGCTGTACAGCATAATTCGGATGCGCGTTTCGCTCGCGCCTTCGCCGGAATCGAGAACCACTATTTCCGCAACGGGTGCTTCCTCGAAGAGAACCAGTTGCTACGCGACGCGCACCTGCTCGACGGTATTCCTGGTGTGATCGTGCAGGGCCGCTACGACGTGGTGTGCCCGGCCACGAGCGCGTGGGCACTGCACAAGGCCTGGCCGAGTGCAGATCTGGTGATCGTCGACGATGCCGGCCATTCTGCGGCCGAGCCGGGCATCGTCCACCACCTGGTCGAGGCGACCGACCGATTCAGGCCGTGACAGACGGATAGTCGAATCGGACTGTGCGCGAGTCGGTGTCGGCCCGAGTCAATCGGACCTTCACCGACTCCCCCGCAGGCGGCTCGCCGTCGCACTTGCCCATGACTATCGGTTCGGACACGAGCACCTCGGCGTCGCGCTTGCCCTCGGCACCGCGCAGCACCACTGCGTCGAACGTATGACCTACGCGATCTTCGAGCACGTGCGCTTCGGTCAGATCGATGCAGGCTCGGTCCACTTTCGATGCTGCAGAATCCGATCCACGCATGATCGCCGGTAGCTCCGGCAGCGCCTGCGCCGCCCACTCGGGGACGGGCACACCGGCGACCACGGCCAGACACACCTCGGTGGCGAACCGATCCGACAGCCGTCGCAACGGGGCCGTCACATGGGCGTACGGCGCTCCGATACCCGAGTGTTCGACGGAATCGTCGGTGCCGGGTGCATCGATGGTCGAGTTCGGGGTCCGACTGTCGAACGCCGAATAGTCCGCTCCCCGAAGCAATCCCGTGGCCTGAGTCATCATCGCCAGAGTCGACGGTTCGTCGGTGGGCAGGCCGGCGAGTACCGCGCCGGCGGACGCGCCGGCGGGCCACTCGATTCCGAGTGCGTTCGCGGTCTTCTTCAGGGTCTCGACGGCCTCGGGCGGTGCGGGCGGAAGCGTGCGTACGATGCCGATTCCGGCGTCGAGCATGATTCTGGCTGCGCACATGCCCGTCAGCAAGGACACCTCGGCGTTCCAGCCGTCCACTGCTGTTCGCGGTTGCAGAACGATTCGCCAACCGTGCCCGTCCGGAACCACTTCCTGCTCGGGGAGCGTGATGTCGATGGCTCCTCGACGCCTCGCTGCCTCCGCCCGTAGGTGTCCGAACTCGGCAAGGGCAGCGATCGACGGGTGCGGTGTGCCGGCGTCGAAGTCGGCTTGCACTCCCGCGTAATCGAGACGCGCGGTCGAACGCACGAGCGCCCGGGTGACGGTCCACGCCGCGGCTTCACCGACGTCGTCGAGTTCGATGGTCCACAGCGCAGCGCAGCGAGTCTGGCCCTCCAACAGGCTTCCCGAGCCCTCCGACAACTCACGCGGGTGCAAGGGAACAGATCCGTCGGGGAGATAGTACGTCTGGCCGCGTCGGCGGGTTTCCACGTCGAGCGCTCCCCCCGGCATCACCAGCGCACCCACGTCGGCGATCGCGTAGTGCACCACCAAGCCGTTGGCCGTCTTCTCGATGTGTACGGCTTGATCGAGGTCCTTCGAGCCGGGTGGGTCGATGGTGACGAAAGGAATGTCGGTGCGGTCGATTCTGCTGTCGGCGTGCAGGTCTCGGGCTTCGATCGCGTCGCGCATCACGTCTGCGTCGAAGACATCGGACAGACCGAACTCGGATCTGATGGACTCGAAATCGAAGTTCGGAGCCCTCAGCCGGGTGAGCAGCACCGTCAGTTGTTCCAGTCGTCGTCGGAGTCGGCGGCCTTGTTGCGGGCGGCTGCGATCTTCAGCGCCTGCTCTGCGGTGGCCTTGTCCGGATACGGACCCATGCGGTCGAGGGCATTGGTCTCCTTGCCCTGCACAACCTGCTTGGTGCTGATGTCGTAGTACCAGGAGCTGTCGTCGTCGGTCATGACTTCCAGTGTGCCCCATACAGCCACGCCGCAGGTGTACCGCGCGAGAAATTGGAGTGCGAACGAGTCGGCCTGTAAGCCGGATCCTGTGCATCGACCCGCTCTCGCGAGATCGAATAGACGACCATCCATCTGGGCACACCGTTGCCGGGTACCTCGAGCAGTCCACCCGCAGGCTCGGGCGAGCAGCCCTCGAGCACCTGCGCAGCTGCACCCCTTGCGCGGTGCAGCCTTCGACCTTGCTCCGGGCGGGGTTTACCTAGCCACCCCAGTCACCTGGGATGCTGGTGCGCTCTTACCGCACCGTTTCACCCTGACCTGCGTTTCGTTTCCGAAGAACCGAACCGCAGGCGGTCTGTTTTCTGTGGCACTGTCCCGCGAGTCACCTCGGGTTGCCGTTAACAACCGCCCTGCTCTGTGGAGTCCGGACTTTCCTCGGCCCGAAGCGGAACGGAACCTGTCCGTCGGTACTTCGAGCCGCAGCCGTCCAGCCAACTCGTTCGCGATTGCGTACTCTACCCGCCTCACGTCGGATGCCCGGCGATTGCCCGGCCATGAAGAACAGAGGCACTCACGATGGCCGCGGCAGCGGTGACGACCACCCCCACCCAGGCGGCGGACGTGTAGGCATCCTCTCCGGGGAAGGTGGAGCCCGGACTCGTTCCGGCGGCGAGTACCAGACCACCGACCGCGCTTCCGAAAGAGAATCCGACACTGCGCACCACCTGGTTGATACTCATGACGCTCGAGGTCTCCGCGGAGGGCACCACCGGCAGCACGACGGCCGGCAGCACGGCCGAAAAGCTTCCGACTCCGAAACCCAGAATCGCCATCACCGCACAGAGTTCAACGACGCCGGCGCGGGTACCGGCGAACAAGGCGAGAGCCACCAGAACGATCAGTGCGCTGACCGTCAGCGCGCTGGCTGCCCCCACCCGAGGCAGCGCTCTGGGTACCAGCTTGCCGGCGAGAAATCCGAACACCGAGAACGGAACCAGGACGAGGCCCGCCGCGAACACGTCGAGGCCGAAACCGTATCCGGCACCGGAAGGCGTCTGCGCGTAGCGCGTAGCGAGGGTCAGCAGCAGATACATTCCGATGCCGCCGAGAAACATTGCGCCGTTCGCTCCGACCACGGCCCTGTGACGAAACAACCGAAGATCGACGAGCGGCGCCGAGCTTCTCAGTTCGACGCGTACCCATATGCCCGCAGCGACGACCGCGATTGCAGCCAGCACCCCCGCCGTCCAAGGGCGGCTACTCCACAGCGCGGTCTCACTGATGAGAACGAGCACCAGGGTGAGAGGGAGCGCCAGCAGCACCGCACCCGGAACGTCGATCCGGGTCGCACGCTTGCGCGTCGAGGCAGGAACAACTCGCAGAGCAACGGCAAACGCCATGACCGTCATCGCAGCACCGAATCCGTAGGCGAGCCGGAGACCGCCGTGCTCGGCCAGAAACCCCGACAATGGATAGCCCACACCGACACCCGCAGTAGACGCGACCGACAACAAAGCGATGGTCGATCCGGACCGCTTGTCGGACAGATGATCTCGCACCACACCCATCAGCATCGAAGTCAGGGCCAGTCCCACTCCCTGGGCTGCGCGGCCGAGGAGCAGCCAGGAGAAGGACAGCGGCAGTGCGGTCAGAATGCCTCCGGCCGAGACGACGCCCAGTGTCCCGAGTATTGCTGCCCGTCGATGCGGACCCGATCCGAGGCGGCCCAGAACCGGTGTCGTGACGGCACCGGTCAACAAAGCCAACGTCAACGTCCATTGCGCACTGGAGAGGGAGACGTCGAAAGTGGTTGCGACGCTGGTGATCAGCGGGGCACCGAGGCTACCGACAGCGGCGACGACGACTCCGACGAACAACAGAGAAGGCACGAACATTCGTGATTCGTCGTGCTCGGAGCCGGAGATCAACGGTTCGTCTCGCTCGTGATGTGGTCGAACAATCCGGCGTGGATACGAGTGCCCACTCCGTTCGCCCAGGGTTGGTCGACGTCATGAATCTGCAGGGCCGCGCCACTGTTGAGCAGCATGCCGAACGCCAGAAACGCTTTGACGGTCACGGCGTCGAGACCGGTGACCTCTACGACGGTGTTCCACATCCGGCCGAACGCCTCTCGAACGGCGTCGCGCACCTCTTTGTCGCCACACGCGGCGAGGCCCTGCAGCTGCAGCAGGAGTGAGGTTCGATCCTCGAGCATGGCGTAATAGCACTCCCCCATCGAGGCCAAGGCTTGCTGACCGGTGGCAGTACCTGCGGCCTCGCGCATCCCATCCGCCACACGGTCGAACGACGCGACCACCAGCTCGGAGAAGAGTGCCTTCTTGGTTCCGAATATTCGAAAGATGTAAGCCTGGGTGATCCCTGCTTCGCGGGCGATCCTGTCGGTCGAACCGCCGTGCAGTCCGGACGCTGCAAATTCGTCTGCCGCTATCCGCAGTATTTGCTGCCGTCGTTCCGGGCCTGTCATCCGTCCTCTCTGCGCCATACCGCCAAGTTACTGGTTACTAACTACTTACTTCAATGGTTGTTCTCGTGCGCTTCACTACAGTTCCTTCCATGAGTGAATGGGTTGTGCTGCTGCGCGGCATCAACGTCGGCGGCATCAACATCAAGATGGTCGACCTCCGCGCAGCTCTGGCCTCGGCCGGCTTCACGAATGTCCGCACGATTCTGGCGACCGGCAACGTACTGCTGCAGTCGCCGCTGGCGGCCGCCGCCCTGAAAGCGCAGGTGGAGAGCACGCTCGCCGAGGCGTTCGGCTACCGAGCCTGGGTTGTCGTACTCGACGTCCCGACACTGAGGGCGATAGTGGAGTCCTACCCGTTCGACGCCGAACGGGAGGGCTGGCATCCTTATGTAGTGTTCGGTAACGACGATAGCCATTTGACCGAATTGTCCGCTCTTGCAGTGGAACTCGACTCCGATCTCGAGAGGATTGCCGAGGGGAACAGCGTGCTCTACTGGGAGGTGCGCAAGGGCAACACCACCGACAGTACGTTCGGAAAAGCCACGGCGAAGGCGAAGTACAAGGCCACGACCACCACGCGGAAAGTCCGCACTCTCGTGAAGATTCTCGCGTGACCGTTCTCGCTGCGGCATTGGTCGCCGCCGTTCTCGTATTCGCCATCGTTCGCCCGCGCGGTCTTCCCGAGATCGTTGCTGCACTTCCAGCGGCCGCAGTTGTTCTTCTCGTCGGCCTCGTCAGCCTCGACGCGGCCCGTGAGCAGGTACTCGAACTCGCACCCACCGTCGTCTTTCTGGCGTTCATCCTGATCCTGGCGCATCTGTCGGATGCCCTCGGTGTGTTCACCTGGATCGCTGCGAAGCTACGCCGCGGATCCAAGGGCAGCCCCCGCAGACTGCTGACCCTCGTGTTCGCCGCTGCCGCTGCCACCACAGCCGTACTGAGCCTCGACGCCACCGTTGTTCTGCTGACACCGGCCATCATCGGTGCCGCTCGGATCCTGGGGATGTCGCCGCGTCCACACAGTTACGCCACTGCGCACCTGTCCAATTCGGCGTCGACCTTGCTGCCGGTGTCGAATCTGACCAACCTGCTGGCCTTCGCTGCGACGGGCCTGACCTTCCTGCACTTCACCGCGCTCATGGCACTGCCGTGGATGTTCGCGGTCGCCATCGAACTGGCGGTGTTCCTGATCTTCTTCCGCAAGGATCTGACCCGCACTGCGGCACCGACGGACTCCGCGACCGAACACAGCGCTGACGACGTCCCAGCACCGCGAAGCACACTCGTCATCCTCGGCGCGACATTGATCGGCTTCGCCGTGGCAGGACTGTTCGATATCGAACCGTTCTGGGTGGCTGCCGTGGGCTCCGTGGCCATGGCGATCCCAGCACTTCGAGCTCGCCACACCACACCTCGCGCGATTCTGCGCGGTGCCGATCTGCCGTTCTGTGGCTTCGTCTTCCTTCTCGGCATCGTCGTGCTCGGCGTGACGACGGGCCCGATCGGCGACTGGCTGGCGCGAATTCTGCCGTCCGACACCACCTTTGTGTCCTTACTGGCGGCGGCTGCCATTGCGGCGGTGGCGTCGAACATCGTCAACAACCTGCCAGCAACATTGCTGCTGCTGGCGGCCTTCGGCGCGGACGCTCCCCCGGCGCTGCTGTTGGCCATGGTGATCGGCGTGAACCTCGGTCCTAACCTGACCTACGTCGGTTCACTGGCGATCATGTTGTGGCGACGCGTCGCATCGGCCAACGACGAGCCGGCGGATCTGAGGACGTTCACCATTCTCGGCGTCATCACGACTCCCCTGACCATCGTCGGTGCAGTGGCGGGCTTGTGGCTGGCGCTGCAGATCTGAGACCCGCACCTCCACAGGGTCAGGTCAGGTGAGACGTGTCGTTGACCAATTTCACCGATGCCCCGCCGTCGGGGTAGAACTCGGCGACGCTCAGCGACGCGAGGTCCAGGTGCATTCGGTAGAGCAGTGACGGTCCGACGTCCAGTGCCAGTTGCAGCAGTGTTTTGATCGGCGTCACGTGTGTCACGACGACGATCGTCTTGCCCGCGTACTCTCCGATCAGTCGATCGCGTGCCGCTTCGATTCGAGTGCGCACTGCGTCGAAACTCTCACCGTTGGGCGGGGCCACCGAGGTGTCACCCAGCCAGGCCCGATGTTGTTCGGGATAGCGGTCTTTCGCCTCCGCGAAGGTCAGACCTTCCCAGTCGCCGAAGTCCGTTTCGGTCAGTTCGTCGACGGTGGTCACGTCGAGTCCGAGTGCACCTGCCGCGGCGTCGGCGGTCTGTCGGGCGCGGCCGAGGGGGGACGAGACGATCGCTGCGATGTCGTCGTGTCCGCCGAGCCGTGCCGCTGCAGCGGTGGCCTGTCGAACCCCCAGCTCGGTCAGTTCCGGATTTCCGCGACCCGAGTATCGCCGGTCGACCGACAGCGCGGTCTGGCCGTGGCGCAACAACAACATTCGGGTGGGG
This sequence comes from Rhodococcus sp. NPDC080181, assembly GCF_040702225.1. Classification (NCBI taxonomy): domain Bacteria; kingdom Bacillati; phylum Actinomycetota; class Actinomycetes; order Mycobacteriales; family Nocardiaceae; genus Rhodococcus; species Rhodococcus sp. NPDC080181. The sequence continues at coordinate 80,167 of NZ_JBFBKN010000017.1, read as the reverse complement.
TCGCCCACTGCACCGGTCCACCCGGGGGCCGCCGCGGGTTGCTTCGCGGCCGGTTCGGAATCGGGCAGATCAGGGAGGTCGATCCCCTTGGCCGCGGCGTCCATCGCCTCGTTCGCCAGACCGTCGGCGTGTGAGTTCTGCTCCCGCGGAATCCATTGGAAGGTGACGTGATCGAACGTCCGAGCAAGCTCCGCCGCTCGGCGATTGAGCGGAATCATGTCGGGATGCTTGACCTTCCAGCGTCCCGACATCTGTTCGACGACGAGTTTGGAGTCCATCCGAACGTCGACCTCGCGGGCACCGACGTCCGCGGCTGCCGTCAACGCAGCGATGAGGCCCCTGTACTCGGCCACGTTGTTCGTTGCGATTCCCAGCGCCTCCCGGCGTTCGGCCAACACCTCGCTGCGATCTGCCGAGAACACCACGGCTCCGTACCCGGCGGGACCCGGGTTGCCGCGGGAGCCGCCGTCGGCTTCGACGACGACCCGTTGCGCGGCACTCAAATTCCGGACTCCTTGGTGCGCACCAGGATTGCGTTGCATTCCGAGCAACGAACCAGAGCGTCGGCAGGCTTGTTGGCAATGCTCGCGATCTCGTTGCGATCGAGCTCGATTCGGCATGCGCCACATCGGCGGGCCTGCAGCAATGCTGCGCCTCGACCGGTCAGTGCGCGCTGCTTCTCGTACAGCGCCAGCAGATCGGCCGGCATGCCCGAGATCAATGCCTCGCGACGCTCGGCGCTCCGCTTCTCGGCGACGTCCAGGTCTGCGACAGCGTCGTCGCGGCGACGACCGGCGTCGACCATTTCGTCCTCGATCTGCGTCAGCTGCGCCCCGGCGTGTTCGTAGTCGCGTTCGCTGGCCTCGCGCTGTTCCATGACTTCGAGCAGTTCTTCCTCGAGGATGCTCTGCCGCCGTTCGAGACTGCCGAGCTCGTGCTGCAGCTCGGTCATCTGCTTGGGCGCAATCGTGCCGCTCTCGAGCATCTTCTTGTCGCGCGCCTCGCGCTGGCGAACGGCATCGACTTCGCCCTCGAGCTTGCGGATGTCGCGATCGAGGTCATCCATCAAGATCTGCACCGTGACGGCAGCATCCTTGCGGGTGATGCGCTCGGCCTCGAGTTTGTCGACCTCCTGCTGCTCGGGGAGGGTCTTTCGGCGATGGGCGATCTGCGAGAGTTCGGTATCCACACCGGCCAATTCGAGTAGCGAGGCCTGGACTTTGGGATCGACGTTCACGCTTGATGACTCCTGCGACTATGGAAGTTGATTCCGATTACCCTACCGGCTGCGCAGAACGTACCGAGCCGGATCCGTGTACTCCCCCGGTCGCGGGGTTCGTCGGTCACAGCGTCCACGGGTCGGTACGCACATCGCTGACCCTGCTGCTCCAGCCCTCCGTATAGCCGAATTCGGCGTCCACGACGCCCCTCGCCTGAGCACACCACGGGAACTCCGACGCCCAGTGGGCTGTGTCGATCACCGCGGGCCCTCCCGCCCTCAGGTGCTCGTCGACGGGATGATGTCTGAGATCGGACGTGACATAGACGTCGGCGCCGGTCCGCGCGACGGTTGCGAGGAACGAGTCCCCTGCTCCCCCACACAGGGCGACGATCGACACCGTGGCGTCCGGATTACCCGCTGCTCGCACTCCCCAGCTGGTGGCCGGCAGAGCGTCTCGGACGACGTTCGTGAACGCGGCGAGCGTCATCGGATCAGGCAATCGACCGATCCGCCCCAGACCGGTGCACGACGGTAGGGCCGCGGACTCGAAGACATCGAACGCGGGCTCCTCGTACGGATGCGCAAGTCTGAGCGCGGACTGCATCCGCGCGCGGTCGGCCCGAGATGCAACCACCTCGATTCGGTCCTCGGTCACGGTGTGGACTTCGCCGACGACACCGAGCGTCGGATGAGCACCGGGCTGCGGCCGAAATTGGCCCAGCCCCTCGGTGTGCCAGCTCGCTTCGCTGTAGTCGCCGATCTCACCGGCTCCAGCGTCGAACAGCGCCTGGCGCACCGCCGCAGTGTCGGCGGACGGCACGAATACGACCCATTTGTCGTGCGCCGGAGCAGGAATGGGATCGAGTGGCCTGGTGTCGATCACACCGAGGGCCGACGCGAGTGCGTCGGAGACACCGGGATCGGCCGAGTCGGCGTTGGTATGGGCGGTGAACAGCGCGCAATCGGCCTTGATCAGGCGGTGGATCACCGAGCCTTTGGCGGTGTCGGCCGCAACCGAATCGACTCCTTTGAGCAGCAGAGGGTGATGGGCGACGATGAGGTCGGCGCCCCATGAAATGGCCTCGTCCACGACGGCCGGGGTGACGTCGACGGCGTAGAGCACCTGTCGCACTTCGGATTCCGGATCTCCACACACCAATCCCACCGAGTCCCAGCTCTCGGCCAATCGAGGCGGGTATGCCTTGTCGAGAACCTCGATGACGTTCTCCAGAGTCACTGCCATGTCGATTGCTCTCCTCACAGAACGGTGTTCAACGCATGCACCAGTATGTCGACGTGTGCCGAGTCCCGTACGGCGACGCGTAGGTAGTTGCGATCCAGTCCGGGAAACGTGTCGCCGCGCCGAACCGCAATTCCCTTCGTGCGCAGGCGTTCTCGGATCCCGTCGGCGCCGTCGACCCGCGCCAGAAGAAACGGCGCTCGCGCCGGTCCGGCAATGTCGAGAGCGAGTGCGGTCAGTCTCGCGATCATGGCGTCACGTTCGGCGTCGATACGCAGCGCTTCGGCTCGGGCCTGCTCGACCGCGAACGGCTCGGTACAGGCGCGGATTGCTTCGAGCTGCAGAGTGCCCAGGGGCCAGTGCGCACGGCCCCGCTGCATTCGTTCGAGTACGTCGGGATGGGCCAGAGCGTAGCCGCACCGCAACCCCGCCAATGCCCACGTCTTCGTCAGGCTTCGGAGTACCAGCACGTCCGCGACGCTGTCCGAGGAGACCGACTCTCCTGCTCCCGTCACTGCGTCGGCGAATGCTTCGTCGACCACGACCGTGCGGCCGGGCCTACGCAGACCGAGTACTACTTCTCGGGGATGCAGCACCGACGTCGGATTGGTGGGATTGCCGACGATCACCATGTCGGCGGCCTCGGGCACCAGGCCCCGATCGAGCAGAAACGGCGGCTGGAGTAACACCCGATGCACGGGAATGCCGGCCTGCTCGAGCACCCAGTCGGGCTCGGTGAACGACGGGTGCACGGTTGCCACGAGGGCCGGCTCGAGCCGCGGCAGCATCGCGAATCCTTCGGCTCCGCCACCGAGCAGCAGTACCTCGTCCGGCGAGCGTCCGTGGTGTGCGGCGACCTGCTCCCGAGCCGCCCGCTCGGCTGCCCCCGATGGATACGAACCGAGCGAGTTCAGGGCTGCAGCGAGCCGATCACGAAGCCACGGGGGCGGGCCATCACCGCGCACGTTGACGGCGAAGTCGACGAGGCCCGAGCCGACCTCGAGATCTCCGTGATGACGGAGAAATGCATCGGGGCCGGACGCTGTATCGGACATCGCGACGAGCCTAGCCGTCACGTGCACCGATAGGCTCAGGCCATGTCTGCCGCTCTGCCCGCATCCGTTGTCCTGTTCGATCTCGACGGAACGTTGACCGATTCCGCACCGGGAATTCACGCAGGATTTCGCCACGCGCTGGCCTCGGTCGGCGCTCCCGAACCGACCGAACAGCAACTCTCTCTCGTCGTCGGTCCACCGCTGATCGACACGCTGCGCTCGATGGGCCTGGACGAGGAGGCAGCTCAGCGCGCGCTCGCCGCCTACTTCGACCGCTACGACGAGCGGGGTTGGGCCGAGAACACCGCGTTCGACGGCATCGAGACGGTGCTGACGCGATTGCGGGATCGCGGTGTTCGGCTGGGCGTGGCGACGTCCAAGTCGGAGCGCTTCGCCGTCCGAATTCTCGACCACTTCGGCTTGTCGCGGTACTTCGACTTCATCGGCGGTGCCAGCAACGACGGGTCGCGGCGAGCGAAGTCCGACGTCATCGCGCACTCGCTGACCAATCTCGGCATCGATCCCGTCGAATCCTCGGACGGCGGCACCGCAGGGGTGATCATGATCGGCGACCGCGATCACGATGTGCACGGCGCGGCCCGGTTCGGAATTCCGGCGGTCTACGTGGAATGGGGCTACGGCATCGACGGTGAGAGCGACGACGCCGCGTTCACCGCGTCGGACATGGACGAACTGGCCGCCGTGCTCGAGCAGAACACGCAGGCGTCACGATGAGCGAGCCACTGCACGTGACGTTCGTGTGCACCGGAAACATCTGTCGATCACCGATGGCCGAGAAGGTGTTCGCCGCCCACCTGACCGAGGCGGGCCTGAGTGATGCAGTCCGCGTATCGAGCGCGGGAATCGACGGGTGGCATGTCGGCGACGGCGCAGACCCCCGAACGGTCGCAGAACTCGATGCGCACGGCTACGAGAGCGAGCACGAAGCGAACCAGGTGGGACCGGACCACCTCGCTGCCGATCTGATCGTTGCTCTCGACACCGGCCACGCTCGATCTCTACTGCAGTTGGGTGCACCGGCCGATCGGGTGCAGCTGCTGCGTTCGTTCGATCCCGACGCCGACGATGCGTCGGTCGCAGATCCCTACTACTCGTCGGATTCTGCGTTCACCGAGGTGCGAGAACAGATCGAGGATGCCGTGCCCGGCTTGATCGATTGGGCGCGGTCTCGGCTGACCGCCTGACCCGGCTACCGTGGTGGGGTGGAGAAGTTACGGTTTTTGCTACGTCCGAAGTGGTTGGTGCTGGCCGCCGTCGCGCTGGCGTTCGCATTCTTGTGCTTCAGCGTGCTCGCTCCGTGGCAGCTGGGCAAGAACACCTCGACTTCTGCACGCAACGACTTGATCACCCGATCGGTCGGGGCAGATCCGGTGCCGATCACCGACGTTCTCACCGCGAACGGTTTCGCGGCCGACGACGAATGGCGGCGGGTGATCGCGCAGGGCAGTTACGTGGAGAATTCCGACGCCCTGGTGCGGCTGCGCAGCATTCGTGAGCAGCCCGCGTACGAGGTCATCACTCCGTTCGTCATCGACGGTGGCCCTACTGTTCTCGTCAACCGCGGATACGTGCTCCCGGTGGAGGGAACGCGACCGCCCGAGTTCGCAGCAGCCCCAACCGGCCCGGTCACTCTCGATGCCCGCGTTCGTCAGGCCGAAGGAACATCACGTGAGCCGATCCAGGAGGACGGCCGCCTGCAGGTGTACAACATCAACCCGGAGCAGATCGGAGCAGCGGTCGGTGTCGACGCGATCGACGGGTACCTGCAGCTCGACGACGGTCAGCCCGGTGGCCTCGGCCTCATCGAGCTCCCGCAGACCGACGCGGGCCCCTATCTGTCCTACGGGCTGCAGTGGCTGGCGTTCGGCATCATGGCACCGTTGGGTCTTGCGTATTTCGTCCGCGCCGAGCTGCGGGAGCGACGCATGTCTCGAACCGAGATGAACGACGCGATGTCCGATCAGTCCGACCGGACGTCCGACGACGATTCCGCGCTGGACGACGAAGAAGAATTCACTCTTCCGACCCGACGCGAGAAGCGGGCCAGAGCCCGCGCGGCATCACAGGCGAGAACGCCGACGGACCCTCGCTTGGCCGATCGATACGGCAAGAACCGCTGACGCAGCCGTCGCGAACTCTTGCACCCGCGTCGACAGCACGACTGCTCGCCGAAGGTCCCGTGCCGTGGGCGCTCGCCCGTCGCCGAGTGTCGGCCTGATCTCCACGCCGTGCCGGTATTGAGTGCGCCCACCGAGTTGTAGTCCGAGCGCACCCGCCGACGCGGCTTCCGGCACCCCGGCATTGGGGCTGGGATGGCGGGATGCGTCTCGTCGCCACACCTGTAGCGCGTGGGCAGCAGAACCCTGCACCAGCGGTGCAGCGAGAACGGTCGCCGCACCCGTGACTCGTGCCGGCAACAGGTTCAGCGCGTCGTCGAGGCGTGCGGCGGCCCATCCGAACCGTAGGTATTTCGGAGACCGGTATCCCACCATTGCATCGAGTGTGTTGCTGGCTCGGTATGCCAGGATTCCCGGTACACCGGCCAGGGCTCCCCACACCACGACACCGACTGTTGCGTCGGATGTGTTCTCGGCGATGGATTCGAGTGCCGCGCGTGCCAGCCCGTCGGAGTCGAGGAATGCCGGGTCACGTCCGCACAGTGACGGGAGCAATGCGCGTGCGCCGGGCAGGTCGTCTCGGTCGAGGTGATCGGCCATCGAGCGACCTACTACCGACAGCGATGATCCGCCCAGCGCGGCCCACGTCGCGGTGGCCACCAGAGCGGCCTCGGCCGGTGGGCAGAGACGCGACACTGCTCGCGTGGACGCGATTCCGAGTGCGGTGACGCCCCCGACCAGTACGGCGGTATGGATGACACCCGCAATCCTGTTGTCGCGGTAGAGCCGAGCCTCGACGCGAAGGGCAGCCGTTCCGAATCCTGCTACCGGATGCCAGCGCTGTGGGTCTGTGAACACTCGATCCAGGACGTAACCGACCAGCAATCCGATCGCTCGGGGGTGTGTCCACATCGCACGAATCTATCCACCGGCCATCCGGTGTGCGGAATCGGTACGGGTCAGGCCCAGCGCCGGTTGTACGCGCCGGAGAGCTGACGGCTCCTGAAGTCGATGTCGCTTCCGTCGTTGAGCAAGGCGATGGCCATACCGACGAAACCGATTGCTGCTACTACGAACATGGTCATGATTCCCCCAAGAATCGTTGTGGGCCTGCCGCGGCGGTGCCGTGGCCGACGTGTTCCGTAACAGATTGTTACCCGCCGGTAGGGCGATTCCCACTGCTTTGAGGTCGGCGTCACGTGTGTCTGTCGTCACGAGACGCCGGACACATAGAACGTCCAAAATTCAACGGCCACCGCCGATCTCGTGCATTTAGTGACCGCGACTATCGACCGACGGGCACCGCATGCATGTGCGGCTCCTCGGCCACGACCGAGCCGATGAAATCGTCCACCACCTTCACCCGCGCCAACCCCGTCAGCTCCCGCGGAATCACCGTCCAGTAGTTGCGTTCGACCGAGACGAGGCCCGGCAACACCGGAATCAACGTGTCGTCCGGTTCGCCGATGTAGCTGGGCAACGGCGCAATTCCCACGCCGGACCGCGTCGCGATCCACTGGCCGGTGATGTTGTTGGTCTGAATCTGCGCCCGACCGTCGGGCAGAATCGAATCCAGGATGCGCAACGGCGCAACGTCGAGCAGCGCATCCACGTAGGAGATCAGGGTGTGCCCACGCAAACCGTCGACCGAGTCGATCGTCGGCTGCGCAGCCAAATATCCCTCGGCGGCATAGAGCGCCAGGGTGTAGGTCGCCAGTTGCCGGGCCACCACCAACCTGGGCGACGGCCGTTCCAACGTGATGGCAATGTCGAATTCCCTGGTGGCCAACGAGTTGTGCTCGGTGGCGGTGACGAGTTCGATATCCAGATCGGGATGCTTGTCGCGAAGCGCACCCAATTTCGGCGTCAGAACGAAGGCACCGAATCCGTCCGGGGCAGCAATGCGCACTGTCCCTCGCAGCGATCCGGTATCGGATGTCTGATCCTCGAAGGCGGCGATCAGCGTGGACTCGACGGTTTCGGCGTACCCGACCAGCCTTCGCCCCGCCTCGGTCAATCGCCATCCCGTCGGGGTTCGGTCGAAAAGTCGTTGCCCTGCGGACTTCTCGAGGGCCGTGATGCGTCGACCGACCGTGGTGTGGTCCACGCCGAGCGTTCGCGACGCATCGGTCAGACGTCCCGTTCTCGACACTTCGAGGAAATAGCGGAGGTGGTCTGGGTTGAACACTCGCCCAGCCTATCCCCCTGTGCATTTATGCACGGCGATCTGCGATTTTGGCCTTTGACATGTGCATCGATCCCAATGAGACTCGAGACACACCGATGGAAGGAACGAACGTTGACCGACGTCATCTCACACTGGCTCGATGGTAAGACTTTTTCCGGATCTTCCGATCGGACGTCACCGGTCACCAACCCCGCCACCGGGGAGGTCACCGGCACCCTCACGCTCGCCGACCGGAGCGATGCCCGCGCCGTCATCGATGCCGCCGCAGCGGCCTTTCCCGCGTGGCGCGACACCTCCCTGGCCAAGCGCACCTCGATTCTCTTCTCCTTTCGAGAACTGCTCAACGCCAAGAAGAACGAGCTCGCCGAGATCATCACGGCCGAGCACGGCAAGGTGCTCTCCGACGCGCTCGGCGAGATTTCCCGCGGTCAGGAAGTAGTCGAATTCGCCTGTGGCATAGCCCATCTACTCAAGGGCAGCTACACCGAGAATGCATCCACCGGAGTGGACGTCTACTCGATTCGTCAGCCGCTCGGACCCGTCGCCATCATCTCCCCCTTCAACTTCCCTGCCATGGTGCCGATGTGGTTCTTCCCCATCGCCATCGCCGCCGGTAACACCGTCGTGCTCAAGCCGTCGGAGAAGGACCCGAGTGCCAGCATCTGGCTCGCGCGGCTCTGGGCCGAGGCAGGCCTGCCCGACGGCGTGTTCAACGTGCTGCAGGGAGACAAGGAGGCCGTCGACGAACTGCTCGAGAACAAGAAGATCAAGTCGATCTCCTTCGTCGGATCGACGCCCATCGCCCAGTACGTCTACTCGACAGGCACCGCCAACGGCAAGCGTGTTCAGGCCCTCGGCGGTGCCAAGAACCATGCCGTCGTCCTCCCCGATGCAGATCTCGACCTGGCCGCGGACGCCATGGTCAACGCCGGCTTCGGCTCGGCGGGTGAGCGATGCATGGCCATCTCCGCTCTCGTGGCCGTCGGGAAGATCGCCGACGAGCTCGTCGCCAAGATCGCCGAACGCACCACACCACTGGTCACCGGCGACGGCACCCGTGGTGCCGACATGGGCCCGCTCGTCACCCGGGTACACCGCGACAAGGTTGCGTCCTATGTCGACGCAGGCGAGGCGTGCGGTGCCACGATCGTCGTCGACGGCCGCACCGTCCAACCCGACGGGGCTGCGGACGGATTCTGGCTCGGCCCCACGCTCATCGACCATGTGACACCGGACATGAGCATCTACACCGACGAGATCTTCGGTCCTGTGCTCTCGGTCGTCCGTGTCGACACCTACGACGAAGCGCTGACACTGATCAACGACAATCCGTACGGCAACGGCACGGCGATCTTCACCAACGACGGCGGGGCGGCGCGGCGTTTCCAGAACGAGGTCGAGGTCGGCATGGTCGGTGTCAATGTGCCGATCCCCGTTCCCATGGCGTACTACAGTTTCGGCGGCTGGAAGAGCAGTCTGTTCGGCGACAGCCACGCTCACGGCACCGAAGGAGTGCACTTCTTCACGCGGGGTAAAGCCGTCACCAGTCGCTGGCTCGATCCCAGCCACGGCGGTATCGATCTCGGCTTTCCTGCAAACAACTGAGTTCTACAAAGCCCATGTGCGTGGAAACTCGTAGCCCACTACGAAGTTCCACGCACATGGAGATACCGCGAAGGAGCACTCCATGGTTGCCAACATCTCTTTTCCACGCTTTCTGAAGCTCGGCGGCGGTGCCGTCGCGGAGCTGGGTACGGTACTGACCGACCTGGCCGTATCTCGTCCCCTACTCGTCACCGATGCGTTCATGGCCGGCAACGGCTCGGCCGATCGACTGATGACGATCATGACCGAGGCCGGTAAGTCGCCTGCTCTGTTCTCCGGCACCGTGCCCGACCCGACGACGGATTCGTTGATCGCCGGTCTCGAAGCGGTGCAGCAGCATTCGGCCGATTCGATCATCGGGTTCGGCGGCGGCAGTCCGATGGACACGGCCAAGGCGCTGGCAATCCTCGCTGTGCAGGGCGGGACGATGCGGGACTTCAAGGCTCCGGTGCTCTCCACCGGTCCGGCGCTTCCGATCGTCGCGATCCCTACTACGGCGGGAAGTGGTTCGGAGGCAACGCAGTTCACCATCATCACCGACGTGGCCTCGGACGAGAAGATGCTGTGCCCCGGGCTGTCCTTTCTGCCGATAGCATCGATCATCGACTTCGAGCTGACGATGTCGATGCCGGCACGTCTGACTGCCGATACCGGCGTCGACGCTCTGACCCACGCCATCGAGGCGTATGTCAGCAAGAAAGCCAACCCCATCTCCGACGGCTTGGCGCTCAGCGCAATTCGCACCATCGGAACGTCGCTGCTTCGGGCGTATCGAGACGGTGACGACCGGCAGGCACGCGAGGCCATGATGCATGCGTCCACCCAGGCGGGAATGGCGTTCTCCAACGCCAGCGTCTGTCTGGTCCACGGGATGAGTCGACCGATCGGCGCGCATTTCCACGTCGCACACGGACTGTCCAACGCGATGCTGTTGCCCGCTGTCACAGCCTTTTCCATCGACGGAGCCCAGGCCCGCTATGCCGACTGCGCCCGCGCCCTCGGTGCTGCTTCGGAAGCCGATTCGGACGCGGTTGCCGGTGGCAAGTTGCAGGACGCCATCGTCACGCTGTGCCGTGAGGTCGAAGTTCCCACACCCGAGACGTTCGGCATCGACAAGTCGACGTGGGACGACCTGTTGCCGCTGATGGCCGAGCAGGCTCTCGCGTCCGGCAGCCCCGGTAACAATCCGGTCGTTCCGACGGCGGAGCAGATCGTCGATCTGTACCGCCAGGTGTACGCCGGGATCTAGGCCGAGTCACCGGACACGCGGGCGGCAACCTTGTCGCGCCGCGTGTTTCGGCGTTGAACGATGATTCCGCCGATCACCGTCACTGCTGCCAGCACGGCCGAGAGCAGGATGGACGATCGTTGCTCGGGTCGCACGACCATCATGACGAGGACGAACCCGATGAACCCGATGGCCAGGTAGGTCAGCCACGGGTAGAGCCACATCAGAACGGCCGGGCGTTCGCCGTCGCGATCGAGTTGGCGACGCAGCACGAGTTGACTGCTGGCGATAGCCAGGTAGACGAACAGAGCTACGGCACCGGTGGTCGCGAGCAGGTAGGTGAAGAGTTTCTCCGGAAGAATGTAGTTTCCGACGACGGCGAGGAAGCCGAGCACCATCGAGGCGATGACGGCAACCCACGGCACTCCGTTGGCGGTGATCTTCTTGACTGAGCGCGGCGCATCGCCGCGATCACCGAGCGAGTAGAGCATGCGCGACGCGGTGTAGAGCGCCGAATTCAGGCACGACGCCACGGCGGTCAGAATGACGATGTCCATGATGGTCTCCGCGTGGGGAATTCCCATCTTGGACAACACATACTGGTAGGAGCCGGTTGCCGGGTCCAATTCGTTCCAGGGGACGAGCGCGACGATGACGAAGATCGATCCGAAGTAGAAGATCGAGATACGCCAGATCACCGAGTTGGTGGCGCGGGTGATCCCCTTTGCGGGGTCCTTGGATTCGGCTGCAGCGATGGTGACGATCTCGGATCCCATGAACGAGAACATCGTCGTCAGCATGGCTGCGATCACCGCACCGAAGCCGAGCGGCATGAAGCCGCCGGAGGCCCACAATTGGTCCACGCCACTGACTTCGGAGTTCGGCAGCCAGCCCAGGATGGCCGCGATGCCGAGACCGATGAACGCGACGATGGCCACTACCTTGACCAACGCGAACCAGAACTCGAACTCGCCGTAATTGCCGACGCTGATCAGGTTGGTCGCGGTGAGCGCAACGACGATGATCAGGGCCCACATCCATTGGGCACCGCCCAGCCAGTTGGTGAGGATGGCGGCAGCGGCGGTCGCCTCGACGGGGATCACCAATACCCAGAACCACCAGTACAGCCAACCGACGGAGAAGCCGGCCCAATGTCCCAGTGCCCGGGTCGCATACGTCGAGAACGAACCTGTGTCGGGGTTGGCGGTGGCCATTTCCCCGAGCATGCGCATCACCAAAATGACGAGGAGTCCGGCGAAGAAGTAGGCCAGCAACACCGCAGGTCCTGCGGTGGCGATGGCGTTGGCAGAGCCGACGAACAGTCCGGCACCGATCACTCCGGCTATCGAGATCATCGTCACGTGCCGCGGTTTGAGACCGGTTCCCAGTCCGTGCTCTCCGGTATCTGGCTTATCCGTAATTGCCATTTCAACAGTTCAGCACAAGGTCGGGCCCTTCGCAGCGGGTGACCGAATTGTCCAGACAATGCGTAGTACATAAGGCGGGCTTACTTACTCGGTCCGCCGGGCATACTGACGACATGACTGTCGATGTTGGGCGCACCACGGACTCGATCACCATTGTCGGCGCGGGTATCGCGGGTGCCGCCTGTGCCCGAGTACTGCGCGCGGCGGGCGTCCCGTTCCGCATCGTCGATCGAGGACGTGCCCCGGGCGGGCGGATGTCATCCCCCGAGCTGCACGGGCGTCGTGTCGATCTGGGTGCAGGCTACTTCACCGTTCGCGATCAGGATTTCGCGACAGTCGTGGCCGACTGGGAGTCGAGGGGCCTCGCGCGCCAGTGGGCCAACACCTTCGGCATCCTCAAGCCCGATACCGCGCCGTGCACCACCACCGGCCCGGTTCGATGGGCCACCCCGAACGGACTCCGTTCTCTGGTGCGAGACTTGCTGGCAGACTTCGACATCGAAGGTGCCTCCGAGTTGACCGACCTACCCGACGGCCACGTCGTGGTTGCGATGCCCGATCCTCAAGCGACTCGACTGACCACGGTCCCCGACGCCGTCGATTACGAACCGGTCATCGCGGTGGCATGTGGATTCGACGGGTTGGATGTGCCGTTCCGCGACGCGGCCTTCGTCAACGATCATCCCGATATCGCGTTCATCGTCGACGACGGTGCCCGGCGGGGTGACGGTGCGCCCGTGCTGGTGGTTCACACGACCCCCGAGCGGGCACAGCAGCACCTCGCCGATCCCGACGCAGTGATCGCCCCGGTCCTCGACGCGCTACGCGAACTGTCGGTAATCTCCACGGCACCCAACTGGACTCACGCCCATCGCTGGACGTTCGCAAAGCCTGCGGCGCAACATGATTCCACCTTTGCGCTCGAGCTGCGGGACGGACGGCTCGTCGGATTCGCAGGCGATCAATGGTGTGAATCCGGCGCGCCCAGGGTGGAAAGCGCATGGCGATCGGGCACGGATCTGGGTACGGAACTGGTTGGTCGGCTCCAGAGCTGACGCCGTCACACCTCAGCTGATGAAGGTCACCGTCTCACTCAACGGTGCACGGCTGGTGCGGAATCCGTTGATCGGGTGGCTCTCGTCGGGGTAGCCGAACGAGATGCCGGCTACCACCCTGCGGGTATCGGGGATATCGAACCATTCGTGGACGAACGGCGAGTACGCGGCGAGCGCGGCCTGAGCTATCGCGCCGAGCCCGAGACTCTGCGCGCCCAGCAGGAACGTCTGCAGATACAGCCCGCAGTCGACGGCACCGTAGACACCCAGGTCCGCATCGGTGGTGATGATTGCCGCGTGCGGGGCGTCGAACAGCTCGAAATTGCGAATGAACTGACGCGTCGTCGCCTCGGTGTCGGACTTGACCACGCCGATGCTCTCGTAGAGCGCACCGCCACACTCACGACGACGTGCCCGGTGCAGGGCGTTGTAGTTGGCCGGAAACGGAAAATCCGGTTGCGGCACACCGGACGCCACATGTTCCACCAAGGCCTCGGAGAACTTTCGCGTGGCATCGCCCTCGGTCACGATTATTTGCCACGACTGGGTGTTCGACCACGATGGAGTGCGCTGGGCGGCCGCCAACAACTGTTCGAGCACGTCCCGTGATACCTGCTTCGGCAGGAACTGCCGGCATGAGTACCGCTCGTCGAGGAGTTCGGTCAATGCTTCGTACCGGGTCACGTCGTCCGCCTCGTGTCATCGCCATCGGGTGCGGAACGAACGTAGCAGGATGTCTTTCACCCGAGGGGCGGTGGCCAGGAATACCTGCACCTCAGGGTCCTTGAATGCGGCGACGAGGTTCTTGATGTTGTCGCTGTCCCCCCACCGACTACCGATCGTGAGCTGGCCGGCGAACTCGTCCGATGCCGGTGGTGCGACGATTGCGTCGAATCGGCCACCGCCGCAGGCTCTTCACGGTGCCGGACATTCATCTGGTCGAGCCGTCACCGCAGCGGGCGCCGGTGATCTTTCAGGCCGGAGCGTCGACGCGCGGCGTTCGTTTCGCGGCGCAGAACGCGGAGGTGATCTTTGTCGGCGCGCCCACCGAGGACACCTTGAGTAGACGGTCTCGAGTATGAGGCGGGCGTTGCGCGACGCCGGTCGTGATCCATATTCGGCACGGACTGTGAGCTGCTCGCCATGATCACCGAACAGATATCGGAAGTCGCCTACGCGGAGCACAACGCATATCGGCCGTTTGCCAGTGCATCGGCGATGCCGGTCCACGCATCGTCGGCTCCCCCGGCGAAGTCGCAGGAGTGGGTGGACGAGACCGAAATTGCAGCGTCGCAGTGTCTGCCGAACCGAATACACACCGGGCACATTGCGTCACAAGCTCTTCGGTAAGGGTGACCGACTGCCCGAGGAACATCGGGCGCAGCAAATCGTGCGGGAGGTTCGGTCAAGCCGAGAATCAGCGTCATGGTGGGCGCAGAGGGGTTCGAACCCCCGACCGCTGGTGTGTAAAACCAGAGCTCTACCGCTGAGCTATACGCCCCAGTACCGGTGGCCCGGAGATATCCCCGGGCCACCGGAACGCTTGGAGAAATTTATCGTGTCTGCTGTCTAACTACAATTCCGCAGGTCAGCTCACCTGTGCGAGTGCCTCGGCCCACGATGAACTGTCTCGGGCTTCCCCGGGACCGTTCATTTCGGCGAATCTGATGATTCCGGACTTGTCGACCACGAAGGTTCCACGATTGGCGAATCCTGCGCTGTCGTTGAACACGCCGTACGCCTGAGCCACTTCACCGTGTGGCCAGAAGTCGGACAGCAGCGGAAAGGTGTAACCCTGCTCTGCTGCCCAGATCTTGTGGGTCGGAGGCGGACCCACCGAGATCGCCAGGATCGCGGTGTCGTCGTTCTCGAATGTCGGTAGCTCGTCGCGCACTCGGCACAGCTCGCCCTGACACGTGCCGGTGAAGGCCAGTGGATAGAACACGAGCAGAACGTTCTTCACGTCCCGGTACGACGACAAGGTGACCAATTGGTTGTTCTGGTCTTTGAGGGTGAAGTCGGGCGCAACAGCGCCAACCTCGATCGGCATCTAGAACCGTCTTCCTGTGTCGAGCATGGGCCTACCGCTTGCTGGCAGGGGTCTTGGGCTGAACCAATCGACTTCCGATCCAGTCACCGAGATTGGCCGCAGAGGTCTGCGTCAATCCGGCTGTCGGAGCGGACTCGGCAATCTCGCTGGGCTCCACATGACCGGACATGCCGGTCTTGGGGCTGAGGACCCACACGATTCCATCATCCGAGAGCGGACCGATGGCATCCATGAGTGCATCGACCAGGTCACCGTCTCCGTCGCGCCACCACAGCAGTACGACATCGATCACCTCGTCGGAATCCTCGTCGAGGGTCTCGCCACCGATCGCATCTTCTACGTCGGCGCGCAGATCATCGTCGGTGTCCTCGTCCCAGCCCAGCTCTTGAACGACCATGTCGCGAGTGATGCCAAGTTTCTGAGCGTAGTTCTGAGCGTCCGCCGCGGCGACCACGGTGGTGACCTCCTTGAATTGTGGGTGCA
This sequence comes from Rhodococcus sp. NPDC080181, assembly GCF_040702225.1. Taxonomy (NCBI): domain Bacteria; kingdom Bacillati; phylum Actinomycetota; class Actinomycetes; order Mycobacteriales; family Nocardiaceae; genus Rhodococcus; species Rhodococcus sp. NPDC080181. Next base: position 64,476 of record NZ_JBFBKN010000017.1, on the reverse strand, counting down.
GTAGACAAAGCGAACAGGGTCGAAGCCGTTCGCGCAAGCTGACCGCGCCGAAATTGCGTACATAAATTTCTACTGGTGGGTATCGGACCTCTGTACTACCAGAACCGACGAGATGCGGCAGGATTGGGGAGGAATCACGAGAACGAGGAATGTAGATCGCCGTCACAGGGGCGAGCTACCGGACCGGGCGCCACACCGAGCGTCCGCCACATTGAGGAGTGCACACGTTGTCCGAAGTGAACAGCGGCGAACGGCAGAACACATCGTCTGCAGGCAAGAAGGGCTCGGACGGCCGGGTCCGCGTCATCCGTGAGGGTGTCGCGTCGTACCTGCCCGATATCGACAACGACGAGACCAACGAATGGATCGAGTCGTTCGACGGCTTGCTGGAGAGGTCCGGACCCAACCGCGCTCGCTACCTGATGCTCAGGTTGCTCGAGCGCGCCGGTGAGCGCCGCGTCGCGCTCCCGTCGCTGACATCGACGGACTACGTCAACACGATTCCCACCGAGAACGAGCCGTGGTTCCCCGGCGACGAGTCGATGGAACGCCGCTACCGCGCCTGGATCCGCTGGAACGCCGCGATCATGGTGCACCGCGCACAGCGTCCGGGCGTCGGCGTCGGTGGCCACATCTCGACCTACGCGTCGTCGGCTGCGCTGTACGAGGTCGGCTTCAACCACTTCTTCCGCGGCAAGGATCACCCGGGCGGCGGCGACCACATCTTCATTCAGGGCCACGCCTCCCCCGGCATCTACGCCCGCGCGTTCCTCGAAGGCCGCATCCCGGCCGAGCGCATGGACGGCTTCCGCCAGGAAGCGAGCCACGTGAACGAGGGCGGCGGACTGCCGTCGTACCCGCACCCACGGCTGATGCAGGACTTCTGGGAGTTCCCGACGGTGTCGATGGGCCTCGGTCCGATGAACGCCATCTACCAGGCGCGCTTCAACCACTACTTGAACGACCGCGGCATCAAGGACACCTCCGATCAGCACGTCTGGGCGTACCTCGGCGACGGCGAGATGGACGAGCCGGAATCGCGTGGACTCGCACACGTGGCTGCGACCGAAGGCCTCGACAACCTCACGTTCGTCGTCAACTGCAACCTGCAGCGTCTCGACGGCCCGGTGCGCGGTAACGGCAAGATCATCCAGGAACTGGAGTCGTTCTTCCGCGGTGCCGGCTGGAACGTCATCAAGGTCGTGTGGGGCCGCGAGTGGGACTCGCTGCTGCACAAGGACCGCGACGGCGCACTGGTGAACCTCATGAACACCACGCCCGACGGCGACTTCCAGACCTACAAGGCCAACGACGGCAGCTACGTCCGCGATCACTTCTTCGGCCGCGACCCGCGAACGAAGGAGCTCGTCAAAGATCTCTCGGACGACGAGATCTGGAACCTCAAGCGCGGCGGCCACGACTACCGCAAGGTGCACGCTGCCTACGCGGCTGCGATGTCGCACAAGGGCCAGCCGACGGTCATCCTGGCGCACACCATCAAGGGCTACACCCTGGGCAAGCACTTCGAGGGCCGTAATGCCACGCACCAGATGAAGAAGCTGACGCTCGACGATCTCAAGACGTTCCGCGATCTCCAGCACATCCCGATCTCCGACGAGGAGCTCGAGAAGGATCCGTACATGCCGCCGTACTACCACCCCGGTGCGGACGCTCCCGAGATCCAGTACATGCTCGATCGTCGTAGCAAGCTCGGCGGATTCGTCCCCGAGCGCCGCGTCGACGTCAAGCCACTGCCGCAGCCCGGCGACGACACCTACAAGACGCTCCGCAAGGGCTCGGGCAAGCAGGAAGTCGCCACCACCATGGCGCTCGTGCGCGTCATGAAGGAGCTGTTGCGAGACAAGGAGATCGGCCACCGAATCGTGCCGATCATTCCCGACGAGGCCCGCACGTTCGGTATGGACTCGTGGTTCCCGTCGCTGAAGATCTACAACCGCAACGGCCAGCTGTACACCTCGGTCGACTCGGAACTGATGCTCGCCTACAAGGAGAGCTCGGTCGGTCAGATCCTGCACGAAGGCATCAACGAGGCAGGCTCCACGTCGTCGTTCACCGCGGTCGGTACCTCGTACGCGACGCACGGCGAGGTCATGATCCCGCTGTACATCTTCTACTCGATGTTCGGTTTCCAGCGCACCGGCGACGGTCTCTGGGCTGCCGCGGATCAGATGGCCCGCGGGTTCGTGCTCGGTGCCACGGCAGGTCGCACCACGCTGACCGGTGAGGGTCTCCAGCACGCCGACGGTCACTCGCTGCTGCTGGCGTCGACCAACCCCGCGGCGGTGGCGTACGACCCGGCGTTCTCGTACGAGATCGCGCACATCGTCAAGGACGGTCTGCGTCGCATGTACGGCGGAACCGAAGGTGTCGAGGGCTTCGGCGGCGAGAACATCTTCTACTACATCACCCTGTACAACGAGCCGTACGTACAGCCGGCCGAGCCCGAGAACCTCGACGTCGAGGGGCTGCTCAAGGGCATCTACCGGTTCGCAGAACCGCAGGAGGGCGACGGACCCGAGGCACAGCTGCTCGCGTCCGGCGTCGGCATCGTCTCGGCCCGCAAGGCACGTGAGTTGCTGTTCGAGGAGTGGGGCGTTCGTTCGGCCGTGTGGTCCGTCACCTCGTGGGGCGAACTGCGCCGCGACGGCGTCGAAGCCGAGAAGGAGTCGCTGCGTAACCCGGGTGCCGACAAGCGCGTTCCGTTCGTCACCTCGGCCCTGGCCGATGCCAACGGCCCGGTCATCGCGTCGTCCGACTGGATGCGCGCCGTGCCGGATCAGATCCGCCAGTGGGTTCCGGGCGATTACGTCACCCTCGGAACCGACGGCTTCGGCTTCTCCGACACCCGCCCGGCTGCACGACGGGTGTTCAACGTCGATGCCGAGTCCATCGTCGTCGCCACACTGTCCGCTCTCGCGGCATCGGGCGAGATCGACAAGTCCAAGGCCGTCGAGGCTGCCGAGAAGTACAAGATCGACGACGTCACCGCAGCTCCGACGTCGTACGCCGATACCGGCTCGGCGTAGGTCTCCGCGATGATCGGCCGACCCCCGTTCCACCTCGCGACGAGAGTCCAGCGCGAGGTGGGCGGGGGTCGGGCGTAGGTTCTCCTTATGTCCGATGCGAAACCCGATTCACCGGACAGTTCGTCCGCGCGTGATGTCTCCCGGCGCGACGCTTACCGTGAAGCGTTGCGTGAGTCGTTGGCTCGTGACTCCCCGGCCCGTGACTCCCCCACCCGTGATTCGCTCACGACCGACAACGAGGTCCACCTTCCGGTCAACTCGTTGGCCCCTTCGCGCCAGAAGCGCGACCCTCTGCCCGACGCCCTGTTGCGACGCGTCAAACAGTTCTCCGGCCGCCTCTCGACCGAGGCAGTGACCACGATGCAGGGCCAGTTGCCGTTCTTCGGCGACCTCGACGCCGCCCAGCGGGCCAGCGTCCAGCTGCTGATCCAGACGGCCGTCGACAACTTTCTCGAATGGCTCAAGAACCCGAACAGCGACATTCGATTCAGCCTCGACGCGTTCCAGGTGATCCCGCAAGACCTCGCCCGACGCCTCACGCTGCGTCAGACCGTCGACATGGTCCGGGTGGCGATGGAGTTCTTCGAGCAGTGGCTCCCCGCGCTCGCCCGCAACGACCAGCAGTTGGTCGCGCTGACCGAGGCCGTGCTGCGGTACGGCCGCGAGCTGGGTTTCGCAGCGGCGTCCGTGTACGCCAGTGCAGCCGAGTCACGAGGCGCGTGGGACACCCGCCTCGAAGCCCTCGTCGTCGACGCCGTCGTCCGGGGCGATACCGGATCGGACATGCTCTCCCGTGCTGCCACGTTGAACTGGGACGCCACTGCGCCCGCGACGGTATTGGTGGGGACTCCCCCGGAAGACCGCGGCGTGTCCGTGGTGGGCACCGTGCACTCCGTCGCTCAGAAGCACGGTCGAGCTGCTTTGGCGGTGGTTCAGGGGACCCGATTGGTGATGGTGGTCAGTGGCCAGCTCGACGACACCGCGGCGCATCACGCGTTCATCGACGACATGTTGCAGAACTTCTCCGATGGCCCTGTCGTCATCGGTCCCACCACCCGCACCTTGGGCGCAGCGCACTCGAGCGCGGTGGAGGCCTTTGCCGGCATGCAGGCCGTGGCGGGCTGGCGGGGCGCACCGCGGCCGGTTCACGCCGGCGAGTTGCTGCCCGAACGAGCGTTGCTGAACGACGGGGCGGCCATCTCGGCTCTCAACGATCATGTCGTCGTGCCGTTGGCCGCGGCAGGTTCGGGTTTGGCCGACACGCTCGACGCGTATCTCGACTGCGGCGGTGCGGTGGAAACCTGCGCTCGGCAGCTGTTTGTTCATCCAAATACCGTCCGGTATCGGCTCAAGCGCATCGCCGAGGTGACCGGTCGTGATCCCACTCACCCACGCGATGCGTACGTCCTTCGGGTCGCGGCAACGGTAGGTAGGTTGGCTCGAACGCATCACGAACCGACATATCCAGCCCCATATGTCACACAGGTCACATTTGGAGAAGTGGTTACGTAACGCCGAACCGCCTTCCGGCGATAGCGGGTCTCCACGAGGCAATTTGTAGGGTTCCCACAAATTGCTTGTCGAGAGTTCATCGAGCGCGACATCACTGATGAGGGGCCCGACAGTGTTCCCTTAACTCTGTGATTGCGTTGCTTGCGCCCGGTCAGGGCTCCCAGACTCCCGGCATGCTGCTGCCTTGGCTCGAAATCCCGGGCGCGGCCGATCGGTTGGCGCTGTGGTCCAAGGCCTCCGGCCTGGATCTCGTGCGACTCGGTACCACCGCCACCGCTGAAGAAATCACCGACACTGCGGTGACTCAGCCACTGGTCGTGGCGTCGGCCCTACTGGCCTTCGAGGAAATCGCCTCGCGTGGACTGCTCCCCGACGACGCCATCGTGGCCGGCCACTCGGTCGGCGAGCTGGCGGCTGCGGCCATTGCCGGCGTGATCTCCTCCGACGACGCGGTATCCCTGGCGGCGGTGCGCGGGGCTGCGATGGCCAAGGCCTGCGCCCTCGAACCCACCGGCATGTCCGCCGTGCTCGGCGGCGACGAAGCTGCAGTTCTGGCCAGGCTGGAAGAACTCGATCTCGCCCCGGCCAACGTCAACGCAGCCGGTCAGATCGTTGCTGCAGGTCTGCTGACCAAGCTGGCGGAACTGGCCGAGAGCGCACCCGAGAAGGCGCGGGTCCGAGCACTCCCGGTCGCAGGTGCCTTCCATACCAAGTACATGGCATCGGCAGGCGACACCGTCGCCGCGGCCGCAGCCGCCATCACTCCGTCCGAGCCGACGCACACCTTGCTGTCCAACTCGGACGGTCAGCCGGTCGCATCGGGTGCCGATGCGCTCACCAAACTCGCAGCCCAGGTCACCCGCCCCGTTCGGTGGGACCTGTGCAGCGCATACCTGCGTACCGCGCAGGTCACCGGACTTGCGGAGCTGCCCCCGGCAGGCGCATTGGTCGGTATCGCCAAGCGTGAACTGCGCGGCGTGCCCAACCTCGGCCTGAAGACACCGGCGGACATCTCCGCATTGGCCGAGCTCGGATAGCTCGGTCTCCTTCACACCGCAGTCTCGGTACTGCGGATCGACTTCCACTCCCCGAGTGGCAGAAATGCACAACCGCGTCTCGAAGCACATGACTTCGGCGTTCGACACAGAAGAGAAGGGAGCCACAACAGTGGCCAGCCAGGAAGACCTCATCGCCGGACTTGCAGAGATCATCGAGGAGGTCACGGGCATCGAACCGTCCGAGGTGACCATCGAGAAGTCCTTCGTGGACGACCTCGATATCGACTCGCTCTCCATGGTCGAGATCGCAGTGCAGACCGAGGACAAGTACGGCGTGAAGATCCCCGACGAAGACCTCGCAGGTCTGCGCACCGTCGGCGACGCCGTCAACTACATCCAGAAGCTCGAAGCGGAGAACCCCGAAGCCGCAGAAGCTATCAAGGCCAAGCTCGACGACTCCGCGAGCGAGTGACACGACCCATGACCAACCCATCCACCGCCAACGGACGCTTCCCCAGTGTCGTCGTCACCAGCCTTGCTGCGACCACGTCACTCGCGGGTGACGTCGATGCCACGTGGAAGGGTCTGCTGAACGGCGAAAGCGGAATCGGCACTCTGGAAGACGATTTCGTCACCGAGTACGACCTGCCCGTGCGGATCGGCGGACACCTCGCGGTGAACCCGCAGAGTCTGCTCTCGCGGGTCGAGATCCGTCGCCTGAGCTACGTGGAGCAGTTGTCCACGGTGCTCGGTCGTGAGGTCTGGAAGAACGCCGGCTCGCCCGACGTCGATTCCCTCCGCCTCGGCGTGTCGATCGGTACCGGACTCGGTGGCGGCGATTCTCTCATCGACGCCAACGACAAGATGAAGGCCGGCGGCTACCGCAAGGTGTCCCCGCTCGCCGTTCAGATGGTCATGCCGAACGGCCCAGCAGCGGTCGTCGGGCTCGAGCTCAAAGCACAAGCCGGCGTCATCACGCCCGTCTCCGCCTGCTCCTCGGGATCGGAAGCCATTGCGCATGCATGGCGGATGATCGTGATGGGCGACGCGGACATGGTCGTCACCGGTGGCGTCGAGGGGTACATCGACGCGGTTCCGATCGCCAGCTTCTCCATGATGCGGGCGATGAGCACCAACAACGACAACCCGAAGGGTGCGTCACGTCCGTTCGACAAGGATCGTGACGGCTTCGTCTTCGGTGAAGCGGGTGCGCTCATGGTCATCGAGACCGAGGAGCACGCCAAGGCACGCGGCGCAACGATTCACGCCCGCCTGCTCGGTGCCGGAATCACCTCGGACGGGTTCCACCTCGTGGCCCCCGACCCCGAGGGCAAGGGTGCCGCGCGTGCGATGCAGCGCGCCATCGAGACCGCAGGCCTGCAGAAGTCCGACATCACCCACGTGAACGCCCACGCAACGGCAACTCCCATCGGAGACACCGCCGAAGCGCTGGCGATCAACAAGGCAGTCGGAAATCACGCAGCGGTGTACGCACCGAAATCCGCTCTGGGCCACTCGATCGGTGCCGTCGGCGCCCTCGAGTCGGTACTGACGGTGCTGGCAGTGCGAGAGGGAATCATCCCTCCCACACTGAATTTGGAGAACCAGGATCCCGAAATCGATCTCGATGTCGTCAAGGGCGAGCCCCGCGTCGGACAGATCGACTACGCGATCAACAACTCGTTCGGATTCGGTGGGCACAACGTAGCGCTCGCCTTCGGTAAGGCGTGATCCACTGAGTCGACTTCTCGACTCAGCGAATCCCGCTCTCGCAGTGCATGATCCGAGCTGGGGCCGTTCTTTCGACGGACGGTCCCGGCTCGGGCCTCGCCCCCGCCAGGGGCCCTGAAGAAGGACAACGCGATGACCATTCTGGCCCCTGTCACACGATCCGGCACCTCTACCGATCCGCGCGACCCCCTCACCCGCCTCGAAAAGCTCTTCGACGCCGGAACCACTGTCCCCCTGCATGATCGGGACAAGTCGGGAATTCTGGCCGCATCGGGCGAAATCGACGGCGTCCATACCATCGCCTACTGCTCCGACGCCACCGTCATGGGCGGCGCCATGGGAGTGGACGGCTGCAAGCACATCGTTGCCGCAATAGACACCGCCATCGAACAGCGCGCCCCGATCGTCGGCGTCTGGCACTCGGGTGGTGCTCGCCTCGCCGAGGGCGTCGAGGCTCTCCATGCCGTCGGACTCGTCTTCGAGGCCATGGTTCGAGCGTCCGGCCTCGTCCCACAGATTTCCGTCGTCCTCGGTTTCGCAGCCGGTGGTGCAGCGTACGGTCCCGCCTTGACCGACGTCGTCATCATGGCTCCCGAGGGACGCGTATTCGTCACCGGACCCGACGTCGTTCGCAGCGTCACCGGCGAACAGGTCGATATGGAGTCGCTCGGCGGCCCCGACACGCACCACAAGAAGTCCGGGGTCTGCCACATCGTCGCCGACAGCGAGATGGACGCGTTCACCCGCGCCCGCCGTCTGGTGTCGATGTTCTGCGAGCAGGGCGTGTTCGACATCGCCGCCGCAGAACACGGCGACACCGATCTACGCGCACTGATGCCCGAATCCAACCGTCGTGCCTACGACGTGCACCCGATCATTCACGAACTGCTCGACAACGTCGAAGGCGAATCGACGTTCGAGGAGTTCCAGGGCGGCTGGGCTCGCAGCATCGTCATCGGTCTCGGCCGCATCAGTGGCCGCACCGTCGGCGTGATCGCCAACAACCCCATCCGACTCGGCGGCTGCCTGAACTCCGAAAGTGCCGAGAAGGCAGCCCGTTTCGTTCGCCTCTGCGACGCCTTCGGTATACCGCTCATCGTGGTCGTCGACGTACCGGGCTACTTGCCAGGCGTCAGCATGGAATGGGAAGGCGTCGTTCGCCGCGGAGCGAAGTTGCTGCACGCGTTCGCCGAGGCCACCGTTCCCCGCGTCACGCTGGTCACTCGCAAGATCTATGGCGGCGCGTACATCGCCATGAACGCCCGCGCGCTTGGTGCCACCGCGGTCTACGCCTGGCCCGGCTCCGAGGTCGCCGTGATGGGCGCGAAGGCGGCCGTCGGCATCCTGCACAAGAAGGCGCTCGCCGCCGCACCGGAAGAAGAGCGAGAGGCACTGCACGACCGCCTCACCGTCGAGCACGAAAGCATCGCAGGCGGTGTCGATCGCGCCGTGGCCATCGGCGTGGTCGACGAGGTCATCGAGCCCAGCAAGACCCGAAGCACGGTTGCCAAGGCTCTCGCCGCAGCACCTGCGGCTCGCGGAAATCACAAGAACATCCCGCTCTGACCGACCCGACCACTACCTACTGCGGTCCGTCAGCCCTGCCCCGAGACCCCACCCCGGTTGGGAAACCCACCCCGGTTGGGATCAATGCGCCTTTCAGGCACTCCATGTGCAAGAAAGCCACATTGATTCACACCGGGGACGGGCGAACGAGGTCGATCGAGGTCGGTCAGCCCTGGATCCATCGGTGATCGTGGGCCAGTCGAACTACGGCCGATCGCACGTCGAGTATCTGCGCAGCCGTGAGCGTGCCGTTCGACGTCAGTAGTTGTTCGGTCAGCTCTGTGGTGAAGTCCGCCTCGGACAGGACGTCCGCGCCTGCGTCGTCGTGGCGCTGGTGACCACTGACGGGTGCGGTGTTGTGAAATGGGACGTCGGGTTTGTGACGGGTAACCAGAGCGGTCGACGTCGGCCCGTCGATGATCTGGACCTCGGTGGCCTTCAGACCACGGTCACCGTCTACGGCAACGTATTCGACGCGTACTCCCGGTGCCAACAGTCGTTTGTCGAAGTCCAGATCGTTGACGTGGATGAACACGTCCTCGCCGCCCTCGTCCGGCGCTACGAATCCGTACCCCTTGAACTCGTCGAATCGAATCACTTTTCCGGTCGACAACATCGAACTCACCACTCCACGGTCGTTCCCACATGCCTACCCCAGGCACGAACGCGAAACTACCGCCGCGACGAATCCCCGGCAACCGCTGCTAGCCGACGTTGCGGCTGAGCCAGGTCACTTCTGCTCCTGCGCCTCCGGTGCGGAACGGCTCGAGTGCGGCATCCCAATCCGAGCCGAGCGCGTGCTCCACTGCGGCGGCGAGGTTGCCTTGGTTGTTCTCCATCAGGGCGCGCAGTCGCATCTCGCCGAGCACCACGTCCCCGTTGGCACTCGTCGATCCGCGCCAGAGACCCAATCCGGGTACGTGCGAGAACCGTTCGCCGTCGACGCCTTCGCTGGCGTCTTCGGTCACCTCGTAGCGCAGCATCTGCCAGGAGCGCAGGATGCCGGCGAGCTTCGCTCCGGTGCCTACGGGCCCGATCCAGTCCGTGGTGGCGCGCAGCTGTCCGTCGGATGCCGGCTGCGCGGACCACTTCAAATTGGCACGGCAATCGAGGGCGTCGGATAACGCCCATTCGACATGCGGGCACAGCGCAGCGGGCGACGAGTGGATGTACACAACACCCGACGTCGCATCTGCGAATTGGTTCGATCCACGCATTGCACTACCTCCAGCTTCGACGAGGGACGTCTTCCCCAACGACCTCGACATGCTCGAACTGGTTGCAGCGATTCAACGCGTGTGTGTACTAGTGTGCCCCGAGTTGCCCCTGTTGCGCCAGTGCAATCTGTGAACGGTGGTGTTTCACCCGGCCAGGACGGCGTCGGAGAGCTCGGGCCAGAGCGGTTTGGCCCAATCTCCGAAGTTTCGATCGGTCAGCACCACGCACGCGATCCTCACCGACGGGTCCACCCACAGGAACGTCCCGGCCTGTCCGAAGTGGCCGAACGTTGCCCTCGAGTTGTTACTCCCAGTCCAGTGCGGGGTCTTGTCATCGCGCAGCTCGAACCCCAGACCCCAGTCGCAGGGCTTGTGCGATCCGTACCCGGGCACGATTCCGTTCAGTCCGGGAAATTGCACGTCGACGGCCGAAGAGAATGTCTGCGGCGCGAGGAGACTCGGCTGCAACAGTTCCGCGGCAAACTTGGTCAGGTCTGCAACGGACGAACGGGCACCGTGACCGGCCGACCCGGGCAACGACGTGTCGACCATCCCGAGCGGTCCGCAGACTGCCTCATCCAGGTAGTCGGGAAAGGTGATTCCCGACTCTGCTTCGATGAGTTCGGCCAAGACCTCGAATCCCGCGCTCGAGTAGATCCTCTTGGTGCCGGCCGGAGCCTGCACCTTCCGCTCGCCGAACGCCAGTCCCGAGGCATGCGCCAGCAGATGCCGCACAGTCGACCCCTCCGGCCCTGCGGGCTGGTCGAGCTCGACGGCACCTTCCTCCACGGCAACAAGCACCGCGTAGGCGGTGAGCAATTTGGTGACCGACGCCAGCTCGAAGACGCGCGCGGTGTCCCCCACCTCCTCCCGCACTCCGGCGTCGGTGACGACGGCGGCACTGACATGGTCGACGGGCCACGAGGCAGTGAGATCGAGGGTAGTCACGACTCCAGAGCCTAATTGTCTGCCGATGCCCGTGGATCGGTCCCCTGCCGGGCTAGTCTCGGACGACGGGAATGGGAGAAATGCGATGTCGGTTGTGTATGGATCGTGCAATCTGTGCGAGGCGATCTGTGGTCTCGAATTCACGGTGGAGAACAAGACGGTGGTCTCGATCCGCGGCGACGAGAAGGACCCACTCTCCCGGGGCCACATCTGCCCCAAGGCTCTGTCGTTGATCGACCTTCATGCCGACACCGATCGGCTCACCACACCGGTCAAGCGGGTGGGTGAGAAGTGGGAGAAGATCGGCTGGGCGGAAGCGTACGACCTCGTCGTCGATGGCCTTGTCTCGACGCGGAAGAATTACGGATCCAATGCTGTCGGGCTGTATCAGGGCAATCCCAACGTGCACTCGATGGGTGCGATGACCCACGGCATTCCGTTCACGTCGCTGCTGCGCACCCGCAATCGGTACTCGGCGACGTCCTTGGATCAGTTGCCGCACCAGCTCGTCGACCATCTGCTCTACGGCCACCAGCTCCTGCTGCCCATTCCGGATATCGATCGAACCGATTTCTTCCTCGTCCTCGGCGGCAATCCGATGGCCTCCAACGGCAGCATGATGACGGTGCCCGACTTCGCCAAAAGAGCACGCGCACTCCGTAAGCGGGGTGGCCGACTGGTAGTGGTCGATCCACGTAAGACCGAAACGGCGGATATTGCCGACACCCACTTCTTCGTTCGTCCCGGTAGCGACGCGCTGCTGTTGCTGGCGATGATTCACACGATCGTCGCCGACGGCTCCGTCCGTGTCGCCGACTACGTCGATGGTGCCGATCGACTTGCCGATCTCGTCGCCGAATTCACGCCGACGGCGGTGGCACCGATCGTCGGCATGTCGGCAGACGACATCTCTTCTCTCGCACGGGACTTCGCTGCGGCGAAGTCTGCTGTGGCGTACGGCAGGATGGGAGTGTCGACGCAGCAGTTCGGCACGGTGTGCCAGTGGGCGATCCAGGTACTCAACATCATCACCGGCAACCTCGACCGCCCGGGCGGTGCGATGGTGACCGATCCGGCGATCGATCTGATCTCGCAGGGCATCGTCGGTCGTGGACATTTCGACAAGTGGCGCAGCCGCGTTCGCGATCTACCCGAGTTCGCCGGCGAGTATCCCTGTTCGACGCTCGTCGACGAGATCACCACCGAGGGCAAGGACCAGATTCGTGCCATGGCCGTCCTGTCCGGCAATCCGGTGCTGTCGATGCCCGGCGGTACTACCCTGAACGACGCGTTCGCGGGACTCGATTTCATGGTGTCGTTCGACTTCTACATCAACGAGACCTCGCGTCACGCTCACGTGATTCTGCCTCCGACGATGTCCCTCGAACGCGATCACTACGATCTGATCTTCAATTCTTTCGCGGTACACAACACTGCCAAGTACATGCCCGCAGTCCTACCCAAGCAGGCTGAGGCCAAGCATGATTGGGAGATCTTCCGAGACTTGTCACTGCGCTACAAGAACCGCATGGCAGGTTCCACCGTCGATCGACTTAAGGCACGATTGACGCCGAAGAGCGTCATCGGCGAGGCCCGTCTGCGCCTGTCTCCTGCTCGTACTCTGGATATCCTGCTCCGTAGCCGACGAAAAGGGTTGTCGCTGAGGAGGCTTCGAGCCAACCCGCACGGCATAGATCTGGGACCGCTGCGTCCGGGCTTTCCCCAGAAGCTGAAGACCAAGGACAAGCGCATTCAATTGATCCAGGACGTCGTGGTCGGTGAACTGCCTACCCTGGTGGACCTGATGCACTCGAGCGCGGCCCCCAAGGGCGACGAGCTCCTGCTGATCGGTCGACGGCATCTGCGCAGCAACAACTCGTGGATGCACAACACCGCTCGGCTCACCAAAGGCAAAGCGCGACATCAGCTTCTGGCCCACCCGAACGATCTCCTCCAGCGCGGGATCGAGGACGGTTCGATGGTGTCGGTCACTTCCGCGGCCGGTACCGTCGACATCGAGGTTGCGGCGTCCGAAAAGATGATGCCCGGGGTGGTGAGCATGCCGCACGGATTCGGTCATCAGCGCCCGGGCGTGCAGCTCTCGGTCGCCACCACTGTCACCGGACCGAGCGTCAACGACATCACCGACCCCGCCCGAGTCGACGCGGTCTCGGCGAACGCGATTCTCAACGGCGTTCCGGTGCAGGTGAGGGCCAAGTAGCGCCCCCGATGGAACCATGAGACGGCGTGATTCTGTACGATTCTGCTGGCTCGTACCTGGTACGGGATTGGGGCGGTAGCTCAGTCGGTTAGAGCCGTGGACTCATAATCCATTGGTCGCGGGTTCGAGCCCCGCCCGCCCCACCAAGACTTCTGACATTGTCTAGATGCCGGGTCGTCAGACGGCCCCTGGAGCTCAACTAGCGGCCGTCGCCAGGGCGAAGCCGGGTTTACTCAGCCGATCACCGACTCTGCAAACTTCTTTCCACCGCTTGCGCAATCTTAGATCTAGTGCCGCTCTCGGCAGCCGCTGCCAACTGCGCGGCGGTCAGGAGCAGCGCTAAACGCCGTGTTGACATTTGGGCTGCTGTCCCCTCACCCGAGGGACATCCGTCGACAACTGCTGTCACGGTTGCAAGCTCACTCGGCTCTATGAAGTCGCGATTATCGAAAGCAAACGACCGTAGAGCAGCGACCAGCGCCAGTACCGGCGCGAAGAATGGCAAGACCAGGACCAAAAGTGGCCCGTATACGAAGACTCGGAGAACGATATTCGGCAAGTACGAATATGTCGCGTTGTCGCGTTCACCGAAGCGCTGGTCGATTCCGCTTCTGATCAAAGCCATAAGCGTTAAAAATGCAGAAGTTAAGACAAAGCCCGCAAACGTGCTTTTCACCCCAAACCATTGACAAGATGCCACGAGCAGAACCAGTGCTGACAACCGATATCCTGGTGCGACTGAAGTACGGGCCCGAAGAGAACACGCGATAGCGACTCCCAAGACCGCAGCTTGTGGCCACCACATTCCCTCGGGGCTCCGCCAGTCCGAGAGGGATACGATCCAGGTCGGCATTTGCCAACCCATCGATTCTACAGGTCCTCGATACCAATCGATGGGCCTTGGGAACCCCGACTCGTTGAGGATCGCTGACACACCAGCACACCACACCCACGTGGAAACGAGAAGCAAGAACGACATATCGATGAGGCGTGCCCATGTAGTTTCGAAGAAGTCCTGGACCAACCCTTTGAGACTGGTTTGCGCGGATTCGACGTTCATCATTCTATTACTCCCCCGGGGCCGAGTTCACTTTCGTGGAGGCTAGCGCGAGTGTCCGACAAGAAGGAATCCGTCATTGCGGACGGTGCCAACACAGGGGCGGGTACAGCGTCGCAGAAAGGGTGTTCACTTCACGTTTCAACTTCCTGAGCAAATCGAGCGATCCTTCACTACGCAACCAAGGAACTATGAAGCGCGGTGGCATACTACCTTTATCGTCACAGCGGTTGCTCTCCGATACAAAGCCGACCAATACACCAGCAGTGCAGCAGCATTGGCCCCGAACCACAGCCACGTCAGGAATGCCGCCACCACGCCGGTGACGAAGAATCCCAGCACGAGTGCCACCACCCAGCCGAGTAGGTAGGCGAGGATCGTGATGACCGCCGCTGCGGTACAGCGCCACGGGGATTGCTTCACGGTGTGTAGTGCAGCGCGCAGAGGGTTTCGGCAACCGTCCACTGCCGCTGGAAGTATCAGCAGCGCAATGACTATGACAATAGCCGGGAGCAGGGGGAAGAGAATTGCGAACGCAACGGCCGCCACGGTCAGCACCACGCACCACGCCAGTACCCGCGGTCGTCGCCACGTCCGGCTCAGTGCACCCGACGCGTTGCCGTCCACCACATCGAGTGCCGTCGAGGCGGTGAACCACAGCGCACACATCACCGTTGCGGCGGAAACGACGACCAGCGCAGCGAATCCGAGGGAGGACGTCGGAGCCGGATCCCCCACCACGGTCAGCGCCTGAATCAGAGCCGAGACAGTCGCCACCGATGCGAGCAGCAGCACCCCTTTCACGGCGCACCGACCGTCGAATTGCGATCGAGCACGTCCTGCACCGAACCCGAGTAGAGAACGGTCAGGCCGACCTTCACTTCGACGGTACTGGCATCGTCGGACGTGGCCGTACCGGTGATCGTCTCGTTACCGGTTGTCGTCCCGGCACATTCGATGTCCGCCCCGGTGCCCGAGCACACGGGCGCAACGAGGATCTCGATTCCTTGCTCGAACAGCACGTCGTTCACCGCGTAGCGGAGGCTACCGAGTTCCGCTCCCCCGACCGTGGCGAGCGCAGCGGTCTGCGAGCACCCCGCGCAGGCCAGCACCATCACCACCGTGAAGAGCTGCCTACGAACACCGTTCATCGCCCCTGCCTCGTCTCGTACGCAATCAGTCTGGCGTGCTCGTCGAGATGTTGCTGTTCCAGAGCGGCGTCGGTGATGGCGCTCAGGTCGAACGGCGCGGGCAGCAGGAGTTCGGTGTTGCGGTCGAGGCGCGAACCTCGTCGCATCAGCGGATTCTCGGCCCAGTCGTTCGCAGCCAACTCACGACTACGCGAGGCGAGGTCCAGGTAGCTGCCACTGTTTCCGGGCGTGATCGGCGACGCGTGATCGAGCACCGTGGTGAACAGCGACAATGTCTCGTCTCTGTTGTCGACGATCTCCACCACCTGCTGTTGCTGCGGAAAGTCGATTTACGACGCGGTGGTGATCTCCCAGAACCCTCGTCCGTCTCGCGAATGCGCCACGATTTGATTCTGGTGGGTGTGACCATTGAGCCAACCGATCACCACAGGATATTTCAGAAGCAGATCGATGAATTCGTCTGCGCCGTACAGCTTCACCGACTGTCCCGGCCGCTGTGCACGGTTCTCCAGGGTCAGGCTGTTGTGGTGGGTGTAGATCAGGACGAGCTTGCGTTCGGCCTGTGCCTTCTCCAATTGCTGAGTGAGCCAGTCGAACTGGTCCTCGGGCACCGCCCCGTCGGGGCCGGCGACGGCGTTGCACGTGTCGAGTCCGAACGTGCGAACGTTCGGAGTCGGGTCCGCCGCCCACCAGGTTTCACCCGAGTCGAGGTTGTGCTGGGTGAAACCGTGCCCGATCGGCCCTGGGGTGGGAGTCGTCTCGAAGTGCTCTTGCATGAACTCACGCTGCTCGAAGAGATACCGAGCCGGATCCGCCGACACTGCCCGAAACCCGGGCCGGGCGCCGGATCCGACCCCGAGCGCATCGACCATCCTCTGCAGCGGACTACCCGTCGATGCGTACCCGGCCAATGCCGACGTGGCCGTCGCTTCGAGTGTGTACGCCTTCTGTCCCCCGACCGCGAGGGCATGCAGCTGAGAGGAGAGATCGAACGTGCCGAGCAACAACGTGTCGTGATTGCCGTAGACGGAATACCACGGGACGGGTAGCCCCACCGATTCGACGGTCCCCGACATCGCCTGCGTCAACAGATCGGGAAGCGTCGGAAATCCGTAGTCCCCGAACGACCCTCCCGACGGATCGCCCGGCCGATACGCCCACTGCGCCTCGGGCCACGCTTGCACGCCCTCGAAGACGTCGGATGCGCCACTCGTAGGCCGGACCGCGACGCCGTCGAGAACGTCTATGTACCAACGAAGTTCGAGATGAGAATGCATGTCGGCGCTGTCACCGGTGACAACCGCGGCTCCCATGGGAGCGCCGGTGACCGAACTGATTCGCGCATCCGCAAATGCCTTCACCATCGCGGCGGTGACGTGCACGGTCAGCGGGTCCTGCGGGTGGAAGGCCGAGCCCCATGCGGCATGGTCGGAGACGATCATGGGCTCGATCCGGCCGGGCGATTGCGCATCGATGACATGCATGTCCGACAGGTGCCCCAAGTAGAGCAACGAGCGTCTGGCCTGCACCCGAGACGCGCTGGGTGCCCGCCCGAGGATGTCGAGGCGAGGGACGTAGGGCTCCCCCGGCCCCGCAGCGAGCACCCGGTACCGACCGGGGCCGGTCGACGATCTCAGGATGGTCTGCGCCAGCGTTCCGCCGACATCGGTCTCTCCTGACGCCGGCTGCGCCCGAGCGACAAGGACGTGGCCCAGAACCTGCGGTGCGATTCCCCATGCCGCGGCGAGAGTGCCCACCCGAGTGACGAATTGACGACGCGACAGACCAGCCATGGAACTCCCCGAATCCGAGAACCGCACCACATGCGCCTCGCATCCGACGAGGTGACTGCCTATTTTTACAGGGAAAACCGCGGACTGGTTGGAATTCGAGCCTTCATGGCACCACTGTGACCGGCCAGCGGCCCGCCTTGACCAGTCGCACTGCCACAGATCCCGCCAATCGGTGCCCGGCGCGTTCGGAGGCCCCCACCACGACGGCGTCGGTGCGGAGTCCATCGGCAACCGCGACGAGTCCGTTGTAAGGATCACCCTGCGCAGTGCGGAATTCCCAGCGAACCTGCTCTCGCTCCCCGAAGCGGGCCACCGAGGTTCTGATGTAGTCGAGGAGTTCGTCGGCGATCTGTCGGCCCGTTTCCACCATCGAGATCCCCGCCTGGCCCCACGACGCGGTGGCGATGGGCTGCACGTAGACCAGCACCAGAAGCGATTGTTGCCTACGGGCCAGTCCTCCGGCGTATGCGGCGGCCCGCCAGGACGAATCCGAGCCGTCGACGCCCACCACGATGGACTTCGGGCCGTCGTGGCCGTACTCGAATCCCGTAGATTCCTGCGCATTGCTCACGACATGAGGCTACTGCCAGCCCGTTGGTGCAGGGACCCCGGCGCAGGGCGGTACGGTTGATGTGCTGCGCAACCGGTTTGCCCGGCATGCGCCACACGACGGGAGAAGCAATGACCGACGACGAACAGTTCGACGCTCCGTCGACCGACCCGGCAACTGTATTCGCCGCTCTGGCCGACATCGTGTATCGCGGCAGTAGCGCAGAAGAGGTCTACACCGCTATCTGCAACGCCGCGACGATGGTTGTCCCTCACTGCGATCACGCGAGTCTCATGTTGTTGCGCCACGGAAAGGCCGTCACCGTCGCGGCCTCGGATGACGTGGCACGCGTCGTCGACGACATCGAACGCGCCACAGGTCAGGGACCGTGCTTGGATGCGCTGACCACCGAGGCCGTCCAACTCGAGCCGGATTTCAGCAGCCCCACCCAGTGGCCCGCAATGGCTCGGGGTGTCCTGAACCGCACGCCGGTCCGGGGAGCGATGGGGTTCCGCCTCAAGGTCGACGAGCAGAAGGTGGGTGCTCTCAACCTGTTCACCGACACCGCGGGTGCCTTCGATGCCGACACCGCCGACAAAGCCGTCATCCTGACTGCGTTCACTTCTGTGACGGTCGGGGCGATGCTGAACGGCCAAGAGGCATCGACCTTGCGCGACGGCCTCGAGAGCAACCGTGAGATCGGCAAGGCGATCGGCCTCATCATGGCGTTGCACAAAGTATCCGACGAAGAAGCGTTCGCACTGCTCCGCAAATCGTCGCAGGATCTCAACGTCAAGATCGCCGATCTCGCATCGACGGTCGTCCAGCGGCACGGCAAGGGCCTGTCGAGCTGAACGAGCCGAGATCAGTGACCGCTCTGCACCTTCTTCGGTAGAGCGAACACCAACGCCAACGCAACGACGCTGAACGCGGCACTGACGGCCATGGCCATTGCGGCACCGTGCAGGAAGCCGGATCCCACGGTATCGGGGCCGGTGATGGTGAGTGAGCCGAACAGCACACTACCGATGACTGCGATACCGATTGCGGAGCCGACGCGCTGCATCGTCGAGATGACGCCGCTCGCGGCCCCTGCGTCGTCGCGGTCGACGGTTGCGACGATGA
Organism: Rhodococcus sp. NPDC080181; assembly: GCF_040702225.1. NCBI lineage: Bacteria > Bacillati > Actinomycetota > Actinomycetes > Mycobacteriales > Nocardiaceae > Rhodococcus > Rhodococcus sp. NPDC080181. The sequence continues at coordinate 45,560 of NZ_JBFBKN010000017.1, read as the reverse complement.
ACTGCGCGTTGGGAGCGATGAACGCGCCGTTGCCCAAGCCCGCGATGAACAGCGGGACCAGCAGAGTCCAATGGGAGATGGTGTCGGCGGAACTGGTCGCCAAGATGATCCACAGCCAGATCAAGCCGATCGACACCAGCGATGCGCCGAGGATCAGTACGGTGCGGCCGAGTCGGATCGTGAGCTTGTTGCTCTGCGAGGACGCGATGATGCTGCCGATCGCGAACGGTATCGAGACCAACCCGGACGAGAGGGCCGTATTGCCGAGCCCGGTCTGCCACAACAACGAGATGGTGAAGAAGATGCTGGTGAACGCTGCGAAGTACACCAGCGCGAGAATCACACCGCCGGTGAATGCCGGTCGGGTGAACAGTCGCGGCGGCACGAGCGGATTGTGTCCACGACCGCTGTGGATCACCTCCCACCAGCCGAACGCTGCAATCAGGCCCACGCCTGCAGCAATGGTCACGTAGGTCCACAACGGCCACCCGAGCTCCTGGCCTTCGATCAGCGGTACGAGCAGCGCGATGAGGCCGGCGGAGATCAGCACCAACCCGAGCCAGTCGATGCCCGGCCTTGCAGTCGGCTCGGATTCATCCTTCTTCGGCAGCAGAACCGCCGCCGCGATCAGACCGACGATGCCGATCGGCAGGTTGACCCAGAAGACCAACCGCCAGCCGTTCTCCTCACCGAAAGCCTGGATGATCAACCCGCCGACGATCGGCCCCAACGCAGTCGACACTCCGATGACCGCACCCATGATCGCAAATGCCTTGCCGCGCACAGGGCCTGGAAACAGCAGTTGAATGAACGCTGTGACAGCGGGCACGAACATTCCGCCTGCCAGACCCTGAACCACTCGGGCAACCACCAACTGCAGATCGTCCTGAGCGAGTCCGCAGGCAAAGCTGGCCACCGTGAACAGAGCGAGACCGGTGAAGAACACCCACTTGTGCCCGATCCGATCCCCGACCTTGCCCGCTGGAATCAGGGCGAGACCGAACGCGAGCGCGTAGCCCGAGATGATCCACGACAGAACGGATTCCGATGCCTCCAGCGTCGTGCTGATCGTCGGCAATGCGACGTTGACGATGGTGGTGTCGAGCAGGGCCATGAACATGCCGAGCAACAGAACCACCAGGGCTTGCCAGGCGCGCTTGGGTACCTCGATCGCCGGTGGGGTCGCTGACGCAATACCGTCGGTCACTGCACTGCCCTTCGTAGTAGTCGCTGAGCAGTATCGACCGAACGGTCTGGTATTGCTAGCCGATCATTGCGGACGCGGCGAACATCCAGGACAGGCCGGTGGCCAGAGCCACGAACCCCGAGGCCACGATTCGACCTGCCCACTGACCTTCCAGCAGAGCCGTTTCCACGCGAGCCGTGTCGGCGTCGGTCGTCTCCATCGGTGTCATGTTCCACTTCCCACCCTGCATCCGCGGCCGTCGTTTCCGGCCGCCGGATACCCCCGGATTCGACGCCGAAACTAGCGCAACTCCACAAAGGCCTCCACCGCGTCGAGAAATGGGTGCTGCGCGGCCAGTAGCTTTGTCCTCGCCAGCGGCACCGAAAACCATTCGATGCGGTCTACCTCGGGAAACGATTGCATCTTTCCGGATTTCGGCGGCCATTCGATCTCGAATGTGTTGCTCATCGCAGTGGAGACATCGAGGTCGGACTCGATCCCGAACGCGGTGACGATCTTCCCGCCGCGCTGTGTGGCGGTGCCGAGCTCGATGGGGTTGCCCGCAGGCACCTCGATGCCGACTTCCTCTCGGAACTCGCGCTGAGCCGCGGTCCACGGGTCTTCGGCCTCGGTGAACTCCCCCTTCACTATCGACCACGCACCGTCGTCCTTCCGCGCCCAGAACGGGCCGCCGGGATGGGCGATCAGAACCTCCACCACGTCGGCGTTCACCCGAAACAGCAGAATGCCCGCGCTCTTGTTGACCATGTGATGAGCGTGCCATCAATTTGCACGCTCACCGTCATCCCCCATCACCATTCGAGCAGGCGCGCACGGTTCGCCCCTTGGGCATCGACACCGATTTTCGGTGAATTGCCGTCTTTTGACTGGGAGAGTGCCGCGAAAGCGGGTACCAGCTATTGTCTACCGATGCAAGAGCGCGCAGAATCGACCAGGCAGGCCGTACTCGTGGGAGCCGCATCGAGCTTCGACAAGTTCGGCTACGGCACAGCCAGTCTGAGCACCATCATCGCCAACGCCGGCGTCAGCAAGGGTGCGATGTACTTCCACTTCTCGTCGAAGGAAGATCTGGCGCAGGCCGTGATCGAGGCACAGATGGCTCTTGCCACCGCTGCCACCGTCACCATCATCGAAAGCACACCGAAGGCCATCGATGCCCTGATCCTGATCACCAAGGAGTTGGCGCGTCAGCTGCAGACCGACCCCATCGCACGTGGCGGCATGCGGTTGACGTTGGAATCGACGACGGCTCAGAATCCGAATGCGCAATCGTTCGACGACTGGATCGGAATGATCGCGAAGTTGACCGAGCGCGCCCGGACCGAAGGCGACATCGTCGACGACGTGGACACGGCCGCACTCGCCAGGATGATCGTTGCATCGTTCACGGGAGTTCAGACCGTCTCGGAGATGCTCACCGGACGCGCCGACCTCCAGCTTCGGATGACCGAGATGTGGCACCTGTTGCTACCGTCGATCGCCCCTCGCCGGCGACTGGCCCGGATACGAGCGGTAGCCGATGCACCGCTCATCGACTGGAACGATCGCTGAGCGGTAGCCACGGTTCGGGTGTCGCCGTGACGGACATCGCCGAGAGCACGACCCCGTCGTGCTCGAACTGAATGCGGTGAATGCCGTCGGTCGTGTCGCTGTCGACGATGACCGTGCACGGGTTGGCCCATTCGGCGAACCCCAAGAACCTGACCTCGAGGGACGTGAAGTCCAGTCCCACGCAACCGGTGGCCGAACGCAACGCCTGACGGGCGGCTTCGAGCATGGTGACGCCCGGTAGGTATTCCACCGAATGATCGAACATCGCCAGGTTCCGCGGATCCGGAGCCACCACGAGCGTCCCGTCCGAGGTATGACGAGCCAGTACGACATCTGAGGGGTCGAGACGGCCGACTCCGGCCGGTTCCACCACCTCGGTTCCGGCGGGAAGGTACCGAAAGTGTGGGTCGGCCATGGTCGGCTTGCGGACCTTGGAGTAGACGTCCGGTCCGATGGGACGCACGGACGCCGTTCCGGAGGCGACGACCTGACCGCGGTTGAGCAATCGAGCCGACAGCTTCAGGTTGTCCAGCGACTCGTCCTCGAATGTGCGGTCGGTCGTGATCGACTCGGCGACAAGCGAATCGTCGATGTTGTCGACCGACAGCAGGTCGAGAATGTCGAACCGGAAGTGCTCGATGTAGACCACGTGGTCGAGCGGGACGTCGTGTTCGACGTGACAGAACAGGCTCACTGCCTGCCGTAGCGCCTCGGCGATCATCAACGAATCGTGGGTGCGACGTACCGGCACGAACATGCGATGCGACGTCGGCAGCTGTACCGCCGCACGATGCGTACCGTCGACCGTCTCGTAGTCGGTCAACAGCACGTCCGCCGGAGAGCGCCGATGCACGAGCTGGCGTGGAACGGTGGATGCGTAACTCAAACTCACTTCAAAGCCCCTTAGAACCCGACCGATCCGTCTTTTTCCAGCACTTCCGAGCGTCCCGGATCGCACGAACAGTATGTCGCGAGACACCGACAAAACTGGCATCCGTCGACCTGATTCATTCGATCGATATACAGAAGATTCGGTCACGATCTGATAGCTGTCCGGGACTCTCGGTACCACATGTGCGGTACGTTCTCGCCGACCGACCCGGTCACGGGCGAGCGACCCCGGACAGCAAAAATCCCCGCCCGGACAAGCCGGACGGGGACTGCGCTCCCCCACCTGGACTCGAACCAGGAACCCTTCGATTAACAGTCGAATGCTCTGCCAATTGAGCTATGGGGGATTACCTTGCGGCGTCACACTCTCGTGCGAGCCGTTGGAAACAATAGCGCACACCCCCTTGTGAGTACCAAATCGGGCCCACGAGAGCGCCGGAACAGCTTCCGCTGTGTACCGAATCGCCCTGCTCGAGGTTCGTCGGGCAAGATGGAAGAACGGCCGCACGCTCTACGGAAGGACCCACTGATGATTCGTTTGGTACTGGCGGCTGGAGCTGCATATGTACTGGGAGCCAAGGCCGGACGGGGCCGCTACGAGCAGATTCGCAAGACGGCCAGCGCCGTCGCGTCGAGCCCGGCCACCAAGAAGGCCATCGAGGTCGGCCGTCAGAAGTTGTCCGACTCTCTGAACACGCAGCCGAGACTCGAGCCGATGAAGCCGGTCGACGACGAAGACCAGGTTTTCGTCCCGCGCGATCAGCTGCGGCGCTAACCGACCTCGGCGACGCTTCCCACGGCGAGTTCGAGCAGGCTGCGGCGGTACTGCTCGAGGGCGATGAGATCACCGAACAGGGCGTTGTAGTCGTCCGGCTTCTCCGCAGGCGACATGCGCTGCAGCTTGGACTTCAGTTCGGCGACCTGTTGGCCCACCCACACCTCTTGAAGCCGGGCGAGCACACCGGAGATGTAGCGCGTGAGAGCGTCGTCGGCCACGCGCATCGGATCGACGGCCAACTCCGTCACCAACGACACCACCACGGCGTCCTTGGCCTGCTTGGCCACCGCGTCGACCCACTCCCCACCGCCCAGGCCCGCGGCAGTGCCGCCGGCCGCGGCCACGGCATCACGCACCGCGGCGTACGCCGGATGGTGAAAGCTCTCGGGTGGCAACGAATCGAAGACGGTGCCGGCGACCGCGGGCATCTGCAGCACCGCCTTGAGGGCCTCTCGTTGCGGCCACAGCGTCGGATCGGTGGGGTTGGGACGAGGCGGCCCGGCCGGGGCTTCCGTCGGCGCTGCCTGACGCTTCTCGAAGGGCACGCGTTTACCGCTCGTGTCGCCTCGCGCACCCTTCTTCGCCTCGTCGCGCACGCGGGCGAGCACCATCGCAGTGTCGTCCCAGCCGGTCCACCCGGCGAGCTGCCTGGCGTACTCGTCCCGCAGTGAGGCGTCCTTGATTCGCGCGACCACCGGAACAGTGCGCTTGAGCGCTTCGACGCGCCCCTCGGGCGTGTCCAGATCATGCTCTCGGAGCAGCGATTTGACGACGAAGGCAAACATCGGAGTTCGCCGGGCCACGAGATCGCGAACAGCGTTGTCACCGGACTTCAGGCGCAGGTCGCACGGGTCCATTCCGTCGGGTGCGACGGCGACGAAGGTCTGCCCGGCGATCTTCTGATCCCCCTCGAACGCCTTCATGGCCGCGGCCTGGCCGGCGTCGTCACCGTCGAAGGTGTAGATCACCTCACCGCGAAAGTAGCTGTCGTCCATCATCAGTCGGCGCAGCATCGCAAGGTGGTCTTCGCCGAACGCGGTGCCACAGGACGCCACCGCGGTCTTGACGCCGGCGAGGTGCATCGCCATGACGTCGGTGTAGCCCTCGACGATGACGGCCTGATGCGACTTCGCGATCTCCTTGCGTGCCAGGTCGAGCCCGAACAACACTTGAGACTTCTTGTACAGCATCGTTTCCGGAGTGTTGATGTACTTTCCGGGCATCGTGTCGTCGTCGAACAGCTTGCGTGCGCCGAAGCCGATGACGTCGCCGCTCTGACTGCGAATCGGCCACACCAACCGGCGCCGGAATCGGTCGATGGGTGTGCCGCGCTTGCCCGGGGTCGCCAGGCCGGCGTCGACGATCTCCTTGGCTTCGAAGCCCTTGCCCAGCAAGTGTTTGGTGAGGGTGTCCCAGCCGTCGGGTGCGTATCCGCAGCCGTAGGCCAGTGCGGCGTGGCCGTCGAAGTTGCGTTCGGTCAGGTAGTCCCGGGCGGCCTGGGCATCGGGCCCGCTGAGCCGACCTGCGTAGAACTCCTGAGCCGCCGCGTTCGCGGCGATCAGGCGCGCTCGGGTCCCGCGGTCACGTTGGACCGATGGCCCTCCGCCCTCGTAGGAGATCGAGTAGTTCAGCCGATCGGCGAGTTGCTCGACGGCCTCGACGAACGAAATGTGCTCGATCTTCTGGAGGAACGAGTAGGCATCACCACCTTCGCCGCAGCCGAAGCAGTGGTAATGGCCGTGATTGGGCCGAACATGGAACGACGGAGACTTCTCGTCGTGGAAGGGACACAACCCCTTCATGGAGTCGCCGCCCGCGCGCTTGAGCGAGACGTAGTCGCCGACTATGTCTTCGATCCGTGTGCGTTCGCGAATGGCGGCAATGTCACGTTCAGGAATTCGGCCGGCCACGACTGGAGTCTAGCGTCGAACAAGACGCCCGACACCCGTCGATCAACCCCAGCTGGCCTGAGCCCCGAGCGACCGCTTGTCCACCAGTTCGAGTCGACTCTCGGTGTACGACGCGATCTGATCCACGACGACGCGAGTCCGTTCGGCGTCGCTGTTCGCGCGTTGCCACGCGGGCACCAGGATGGGATCGAGTTCGCCCGGCGCCGAGCGCATCAACCACTCGGCGACGCGATGGATCCGGTCACGTTGACGTTCCTGCCGAATCTTGTGCCCAGCGTCGGACATGACGTACCGCAGTGCCATGGTCTTGAGCAGAGCCACTTCGGACGCGACGATCGACGGCACTACGAGGTCGGCGTCGTACCTCGTCAACGCTGCCGTGCCGTACTTCTGGCGGGTTCCGTCGATGGCAGCCGTGGCGAATCGCCCGACCAGCTCGCTGGTCATGTGCTTGAGCGCCACGGATGCGGTGAGGGTGCCGTCGTATCTGCCGACCGCGACGACGACGTCCATCTTGGACAACCGGCTCGCCGCTTCGATCAACTCGTCGACGTCGAGTCCGCGGAACTCCGAGACACCGAGTTCGGCCAGTGCCCGCTGCTCGATCGGATCGGATAGTGCACGCAGGTCGATTCTGGCGTCGATGACGCCGTCCTCGACGTCGTGCACCGAGTAGGCGACGTCGTCGGACCAATCCATGGTCTGCGCTTCGAGGCACTTGTGCTTGTCCGGTGCACCGTCGCGTACCCAGCCGAGAATGGCCGAGTCGTCGTCGTAGGCACCGAATTTCGCGCCCGGCGCGGGCCTGGTCCACGGATACTTCATCGCGGCGTCGAGGGCGGCGCGGGTGAGGTTGAGCCCCGCGCTGTTGCCGTCGGAGTCGAGGATCTTGGGCTCGAGGCCGGTCAGGATGCGCAGGTTCTGCGCGTTGCCCTCGAATCCGCCGCAGTCCTGGGCCACCTCGTCGAGGGCTCGCTCGCCGTTGTGTCCGTAGGGAGGATGACCGATGTCGTGTGCCAAGCCCGCCAAATCGACCAGATCGGGGTCGCTGCCGAGCCCCTCCGCGATGCTGCGCCCGATCTGCGCAACCTCGAGCGAATGCGTCAACCGGGTGCGCGGGGTGTCGCCGTCGCGGGGCCCGGTCACCTGGGTCTTGTCCGCAAGACGACGCAGGGCAGCACAGTGCAAGACCCGCGCCCGATCTCGCGCGAACGCACTCCTATGCGAGGCGTTGTCCGCCCCGGATCGAAGCCCAGCGGTCTTGGGCGGTTCGGGGACGAATCGTTCGACGTCGTGCTCGGAGTATGTGCCGGTCATCTACTGGCCTGCCGTGTAGGAGAAATCAGCGGTGAAGTGCGTCAACTGGTACCACAGCAGAGCGCCTGTCTCCCTGGCTATTCCGTGCGCCTGCGACTCGCGGGTGTAGACGGCAGGGCCGGTGCGGGTGGGCGAGGTCCACGCATCGAGATCGGCGTCGCGCGCCATGGTTCGGGTGCGCAGCGAGTGCCACGGATCGCTGACCAGCACCACCGATGTCTTGCCCTGATCTCGTAGCGTGGCGCTGACGGCTTCGATGCTTTCGAGGGTGTCCGATCCGGTTTCGACGGCCACGATCGCGTCGGCAGGCACGCCCTGATCTATCAGGTAATTGCGACCCGACGCCGCCTCGGTGAACAGGTCACCTTCTTGCTTGCCGCCGACGGTGACGATCTCGGGAGCGATGCCCTGCTCGTACAACGAGGCCGCCTGCGCCAAGCGTGCCTCGAACACCGTCGAGGGCGTACCGCTGTACTGCGCAGCACCGAGTACGACGATGGCGTCCGCCGCAGTATGGTCGTCGATTCGAGCCACCTGCCACACGCGCACCGCGGTGCCTGCCACCAGAACGAGGGCCATCAGTATCACTCCCGCGACCAACCGACCCGTCCAGCGTCCGAGCGTTCCGAAGAAGCCCAGCCGCTCGGGACCGGGGTCCGGGGCATACCGGTCGTCGTACGGGTCGCCGTACGAATCTCGGTCGAGAGTTGGATTCACCCCTCGAGTTTGCCAGGCCCGCGCATCTTCGGCGGTCACGGCGCGCCTCGGAAGGTCAGAGCCACCCGCGGTCCTCGGCGACTCGGACCGCTTCGGCCCGGGTGCTGGTGCCAGTTTTTCCGATCGCCGAAGAGAGATGGTTGCGCACTGTCCCTTCCGACAGGTGCACCTGCGCCGCGATGGCACCGGCCGTTCCACCCTTCGACGCTGCGCGAAGAACTTCCTGCTCACGGGCGGTCAGCGGGGAGACGCCCTCGGTGAGCGTCTCGGTGGCGAGGGCGGGATCGACGACGCGCAGTCCCATGTGGACCCGTCGTACGGCGTCGGCCAACTGTTTGGCTGGAGTGTCCTTGACGACGAATCCGGAGGCTCCGGCATCGATCGCACGGCGTAGATATCCGGGCCGGCCGAACGTCGTGACGATCAGCACTCTCGACTCCGGTACCACCTGAGCCAGCTCGGCGGTGACGTCGATGCCGTTCTTGCCCGGCATTTCCACGTCGAGCAGCACGACGTCGGGTCGGTGTTCGAGAACCGCCGCCACCACTTCGTCGCCTCGTCCCACCTCGGCGACGATGTCGAGGTCGTGTTCGAGCCCCAACAATGCCGCGAGAGCACCACGCACCAGCGCTTGGTCGTCGGCCAGCAACAGTCTGATACTCATGGTGCCGAGACCTCCACCTTGAATCCGCCGGTCGGAACCCGGGCGACCGTCAGTGAACCACCGGCAGCGCTCACGCGTTCACCCAACCCGCGGAGCCCGTTTCCTCCACAGTGTTCCTCGACCGGCCCGCATCCGTCGTCGACGATGGAAATGCTCGACGACGACAGCGTCACTCGGCAGTGCCGTGCGTGGGAGTGTCGCACCACGTTGGTCACCGCTTCACGCAGGACCCAGCCGAACAGTTCGCGGTGTCTCAGTGGAACGACGTCGGCATCCGCAGGCAGCTCGACGTCGATGGCGGCGGCCACCAGAGCTGTTCGTGCGCTTGCCAGTTCGGTGCCGATGTCGATTTGCCGCATGCCGCCGACGGTGCTGCGAACGTCGGCCAGTGCTTGCCTTGCAAGGGTTTCCACCTCGGCGATCTCGACAGCTGCTCGGGCAGCATCGATCTCGAGCAATCTGCCGGCCAGTTCACTCTTGACAGTGATGACGGTCAGGGAATGCCCGAGAATGTCGTGCACGTCTCGGCTCATCCGCTCACGTTCGGCGACGATGGCCAGATCCGCCAATTGCTGCCGCGCCACGGCCAATTCGTGGTTGCGCTGGAAGACCTGGGTGATACCCCACGCGGCGGCCGAGCTGATCAGCAACTGAAACGCGAAAAAGTTGTCGGGCTCCCAGGACGGGATGACCCGCGGTGCCACTTCGATGGCCACTACCATCACCGCGACCAACGTCCACGCCTGCCGAACCGGCAGCGTCATCATCGCCAAGACCGCGATGTAGATCGTTGCGCCGAATCCGGTGGTTCCGATCTGCGCGCTCATCGCCGCGGTCAGGGCCAGCATTGCCGCGAGCGCGATCCAGGCCTGCCGTACCGGCAGCGGGTGTCCGCGGCGGTGACCGTTGCGAAAGCGCCAGAAGGTGGCTGTGAACACGACTCCGAACCCGACGATCGCGGCAATACCGAGGACCCGTGCCGCCACAGATTCCAAGGACAGAATCTCGTTCAACGGATAGATCAGGTAGATCAGCCAGATGGCTCCGAACATCCAGCCGTACCGCCAGACCCTGCCCTCGGGGAGGTCGGCGGTGAACGTGGTCATGTCGCCCACGGTATCTCCGTGGGCGACACGATCGGTGGTTTCCGCGTCAGGCACGCTTGGTGTCTTTCCGGAACAGCAGCGCCGCTCCTGTGATGAGCACCACCGCCCACACCACCAGGTTGACCATTGCGACGGCGAGGATGCCTGCGTCGGCCGAGGTGAACGGAGCCCGGGCCACAGTCGCCAGACCGTACAGCGGGGTGAATTTCGCCAGCATCGGGAACCAGCCGCTGTCACCGAGCGGGACGAACAATCCACCGGCCAGGGCGAGGAAGGCCAGTACCGGTCCGAGGATCTGCATGACGTTCTCCGAGGGCAGCAGGTACCCCATGAACAACCCGAATGCGGCGAACACCGCAGATCCGAGCCACGCGATCACTCCGCAGGCGAGCCACACCCAGATCGGCATGTCGGCTCCGAAGAATGCCGCGACGACGAACACCACGACGATCGCTGCAGCACCCATCGTCATGGCGACGAGCATCTTGGTGACGATGTAAGCGACAGGTTTGAGCGGAGTCAGTCGCAGCTGTCTGCTCCAGCCCTGAGCGCGTTCGACGGAGACCATCGCTCCCCCACTCGTGGTGGCCAGCATCGCTCCGTAGACGGCCATGCTGATGGCGATGTAGCCCGTGACGTTGCCGTGCGCGAAAGGGTAGTTGGTCCGGTAGTCCGACTGCGTCCCGAAAATGACGAAGAACACCGGCGGCATGACCAACGTGAAGACCAACGTGCGCTTGTTCCGGAACAGGCGACGGATTTCGAGTCCGAGGAACGTGGGCGAAAATCCGCCGTACGCAACGGCTCTGGCAGCGGTGGGGCGGGGCGAGGTCGTGGTCATCGGATACTCCCGGCGAGTTCGGTGTCGGCATCGGTGGTCAAGGCGAGAAAGGCGTCCTCGAGGTTGCGCGAGACGATTTCGAGATCGGTCGCATGCGCGTCGTTGAGCAGGTAGCGGGCAACGCAGTCGGAGTCGCGTCCGTGCACGATCACCCGGTCGCCGCGCGTCTCGACCCGGTCGACTCCGGGAAGAGCGAGCAACGTGGACCGGTCGACACCGGGCAGAGTGGCGGTGACCGTGCGTCCCGCCGCGAGGTTCTTGACCTCGGCGGCGCTGCCGTCGGCGACGATCTTGCCGTGCCGCACCAACACGATTCGGTCGGCGTAGGCATCGGCCTCGTCGAGGTAGTGCGTTGCGAACAGCACTGTTCGGCCGGTACTCGCGTCCTGGCGAATGGCGTTCCAGAAGTCACGACGACCCTCGACGTCCATGCCGGTGGTCGGCTCGTCCAGCACCAGCAGATCCGGGTCGGGCAACAGTGCAAGTGCGAATCGCAGTCGCTGTTGCTGGCCGCCGGAGCACTTGGCCACTCGCCTGTCGCCGATGTCGGCGATGCCGGCCCGAGTCAGCACTTCCTTCACCGACCGAGTTCGGGCGAACAGGGCCGCGGTCAGTTCGACGGTTTCGCGGACGGTCAGGTCGCGAAGAAGTCCGCCGGTCTGCATCACCGCCGAGATGCGCCCCTGGGCGATGGCGTCGGCCGGAGTTCCGCCGAACACCGATACCGTCCCGGTGGTGGGTGTGGCCAGGCCGAGCATCATGTCGATGGTCGTGGTCTTGCCGGCACCGTTCGGTCCGAGAAAAGCGACTACCTCGCCCGGCTCGATGGACAGGTCGATCCCGTCCACCGCACGGACCGATCCGTATGTCTTCGTGACGCCTCGCAGTTCGACTGCCTTCGTTGTGGTCATGACAGCTACTCTGCTGCGATCCGAGCCCGACCACCTCGACCGAGCGTCACGATTGCACGATGACAACTGTCATGGATCGACCTGCTCGTTTCGGACACCCTGGAGCCGGTAGATTTCAGCGCATGGCAGTCCAGCACCGGCGGCATTCCAGCCCCACAGTCCGTAGGTCGGTCCATCGATTCCGTCGCCTCGCCGCAACAGGTGCTCTGACCTTGTTCGCTGCGGTTCTCCTCGCCCCCGGCGTCGCCTCCGCCGAGGCACCCTCGCGCCTCGCCACCCAGATCACCGACAACGTGCAGGCACTCGATCCGGACTCGCTGGCCGAGGTACAGACGTCCATCGACGACCTGTACGGCGGCAGTCAGCTCAGGCTGTGGGTCACCTACGTTGCGGATTTCGACAACATGTCGGCGGCCGACTGGGCACGGCAGACGTACGAACGGAGCGATCTCGGTCAGCGAGACGTCCTGCTCGCAGTGGCGACCGTCGATCGGTCGTACTACCTCGGCGTCAACACCGGGCTCTCACAGATCACCACGGCGGAGCAGGACGACATTCGTGTCAACGACGTCGAACCTGCGCTGGGCGAAGAGGATTGGTCGGGAGCGGCCATAGCGGCGGCCGGCGCTCTCGGCGAGGCCTATGCGTCGAGCGGTGGAGGTGGGTCGTCGGCACCGCTGCTGATCGGTGTCGGGGTGTTGGCCGTCGCAGGCGGCGGAGCTGTTGTCTACTCCTCACGGCGCAAGAAGGCTCGAGTGGCCGCCGAGGTGGAAGCGGTGGCGAAGATCGACCCGAGCGACCCGGCAGCATTGGCCCAATTCCCGATCGACGTTCTCGACACCCGCGCCAAGGAAATTCTGATCGAGACCGACAACGCCGTGCGAGCCAGCGAGGAGGAATTGACCTTGGCCCGAGGCGAATTCGGCGATTCGGCAGCCGCTCCCTTCATCACGGCGTACGACAACGCAAAGAAAGCTCTGGCCTCTGCCTTCGAGATCCGTCAGCGGCTCGACGACGCCATTCCTGAAACCCCCGATCAGCGACGGGCGATGCTCGTCGAAATCATCTCCTCGTGCGGCCAGGCAGATCGCGAACTCGACTCTCGGGTCGAGGAATTCGACGGATTCCGCGACCTCGTCATGAACGCCGGTTCGCATCTCGACGAGCTCACCCAAGCCATCATCGGCTTGACGGTGCGCATTCCGCAGTCCGAAGCCGTACTCGCTCAACTGCATTCGGAATTCTCCGAGACCGCATTGAAATCGATTGCCGACAACGTCACGATGGCCAAGGATCGAGTTGCGCTGGCCGAGGAGAACATCGAAGCCGGCCGCAAGGCCGCAGCACTGCCGCCCGGTAAGCAGGGCCCGGCCGTCACAGCGATTCGGACCGCGGAACGAGCCGTCGATCAGGCGAAGTCACTGCTCGACGGAGTCGACCACGCCCGCGACGACATACGGCACGCAATAGCCACCCTGCCCGACGCCATCGCGGACGTCCGCCGGGACATCGAGCAGGCTCGCGGACTGGCCGAACACGGCGGCACCGAACTGCAGGCGGCGATGACTGCGGCACAGACGGCATTGAAGAAGGCCGAGGCGGCACAGTCGAGCGATCCGCTCGGTAGTTACACCGCCCTTGCCGCAGCAGATTCCGAACTCGAGAAGATCGTCGACGAAGCATCGGCCGAGAAGGCCGCCGAGGATCAGCTGCGTGCGCGTCTGGAACGCGATATCGCGGCTGCTCAGGCGCAGATCACTGCTGCTGCGGACTACATCTCGACGCGCCGCGGCGGCGTGGGTGCCGATGCTCGAACGCGTTTGTCCGAAGCCGAACGGCATCTCGGTGCAGCTCGTCAGCTCGAGCCGGACAATCCCGACGAGGCTCTCAAGCACGCGCATGCCGCCAGCCAATTGGCTTCGCGCGCATCGCAGATCGCCCAGTCCGACGTGCAGAACTGGGAAAATCGGCACGGCCCACGCGGCGGCAGTAGCGGCGGCAACGTAGCAGGCGCCGTGCTCGGCGGAATCCTGATCAACAGCGTGCTGCGCGGCGGCGGCGGATTCGGTGGTGGATTCGGCGGCGGGGGCTTCGGCGGCGGTGGAGGCGGAGGCGGCGGCTTCGGTGGCGGCGGCGGCCGCTTCTGATTCGACCCAGACATGCGACAGGGCCCGATCTCTCACCGAGAGATCGGGCCCTGTGTATTGCCTACAGCCCTACGCGCCGATCAGACGGGCGGCGATGTAGCCCTCGACCTGATCGAGAGCCACGCGCTCCTGTGCCATCGTGTCGCGCTCACGAATGGTGACGGCGTGGTCGTCGAGGGTGTCGAAGTCGACGGTGATGCAGAACGGGGTACCGATCTCGTCCTGGCGACGGTAGCGACGGCCGATGGCTCCGGCATCGTCGAATTCCACGTTCCAGTACTGACGCAGTTGCTGCGCAAGATCTTTCGCCTTCGGCGTCAGGTCGGCGTTACGCGAGAGCGGGAGCACCGCGACCTTCACCGGGGCAAGACGACGATCGAGCTTGAGCACGACACGCTTGTCGACGCCGCCCTTGGCGTTGGGGGCCTCGTCCTCTGTGTACGCGTCGACGAGGAACGCCATCAGCGACCGAGTCAAGCCGGCGGCCGGCTCGATGACGTACGGGGTGTACCGGGTGTCGGTGGCCTGCTCGTAGTAGCTCAGGTCCTGGCCCGACGCCTTCGAGTGCACCGTCAGGTCGTAATCGGTGCGGTTTGCGACGCCCTCGAGCTCACCCCAGGCGCTGCCCTGGAAGCCGAAGCGGTACTCGATGTCGACGGTGCGCTTGGAGTAGTGCGACAGCTTTTCCTTGGCGTGCTCGTACAGCCGCAGGTTCTCCGGATCGATGCCGAGATCGGTGTACCACTTCATGCGGTAGTCGATCCAGTACTGATGCCACTCGTCGTCCTCGCCGGGCTTGACGAAGAACTCCATCTCCATTTGCTCGAACTCGCGAGTGCGGAAGATGAAGTTTCCCGGTGTGATCTCGTTGCGGAAGCTCTTGCCGATCTGGCCGATGCCGAACGGCGGCTTCTTGCGTGAGGTCGTCAGCACGTTGGCGAAGTTGACGAAGATGCCCTGGGCGGTCTCGGGGCGAAGGTAATGCAGCCCCTCTTCGTTGTCGACCGGGCCGAGGAAGGTCTTGAGCAGGCCGGAGAATGCGCGCGGCTCGGTCCACGAACCGGGCTCACCGGTCTCCGGGTCGCGGATATCGGCGAGTCCGTTCTCGGGCGGGTGGCCGTGCTTCTCCTCGTAGGCCTCGATGAGGTGATCGGCACGGTAGCGCTTGTGGGTGTGCAGCGACTCGACGAGCGGATCGGAGAACGTCTCGACGTGGCCGGAGGCCTCCCACACCTGGCGCGGCAGAATCACCGACGAGTCGAGCCCGACGGTGTCGTCGCGGCTGGTGACCATGTTGCGCCACCACTGCTTCTTGATGTTCTCCTTGAGCTCGACGCCGAGCGGACCGTAGTCCCAGGCCGACTTCGTACCGCCGTAGATTTCGCCGCACGGGTAGACGAGACCTCTGCGCTTGGCGAGGTTGGCGACGGTTTCGACCTTGGACTTGGGTGCCACTGGCGGAGCTCTCCATCTTCGGTTACATCGTGTACGAGGTGACGTGGGCGGTTTTCGCCCTGATCAGACTATCTGGCTCGGTCGTCGATTCCGAACAGCGGTCGGGCACCGAAATTGACATGCGCACCTGTGCATATCACAATGAATATGATTTGCAATAACGATGACTGCACTAGCCTGAGTTCATGACGTCGACCGTGCAGGGAGAATTCGACAACCGACCGGTGACCGAAGGAGCCGCAGCCATGTCCACGGTGCACACCCACAGAACCGACTCGTCCATGGAGAGGGCGGCGCATCTGCAGGATCCGGAACGCCCGGTGCACGACGACCCGTTCGCCGCCACTCCCCCGGCGTTACTTCCGCCGAAGGAGACCTTGGCCGCGGCCGGCGACATCCTGCGTGCACTGGCCGCACCGGTTCGGATTGCGATCGTCCTGCAGCTCCGAGAATCCGAGCGCTGCGTTCACGAACTCGTCGTCGCCCTCGGTGTGACACAGCCGTTGATCAGCCAGCATCTGCGGGTTCTCAAGGCGGCCGGTGTGGTCCGCGGAGAACGTAACGGCCGCGAGGTCCTGTACCGACTGGTCGACGACCATCTCTCCCACATCGTCGTCGACGCCGTGGCTCACGCCGAGGAAGGCCGAAACCTGTGACCGAGAAGACGACCGATACCGCCACTCCGAGACGACCCGTCGTGGTCGGAGTGCGCGCCACCAAACAACGAAGTGCGATCTCGGACCTGCTCGACACCATCGAGGAGTTCAAGTCCGCGCAGGATCTGCACGACGAGCTGCGCAAGCGCGGCGAGGGTATCGGCCTGACCACCGTGTACCGCACACTGCAGACTCTCGCCGACGCAGGAACGGTCGACGTCCTGCGTACCGACAACGGCGAGTCGGTCTACCGGCGTTGCTCCTCGGGCCATCATCACCACCTGGTGTGCCGAGCATGCGGATTCACCGTCGAGGTCGAGGGTCCCACCGTCGAGAAGTGGTCGCAGAGTGTCGCCGAGTCCAACGGCTTCAGCGACGTGAGCCACACGATCGAGATATTCGGCACCTGCAGTCAGTGCAGCACGGCCGATCACTGACCAGCTCTCACCCCACCGCACCCGCCAGGCGAGGCACCACCGAATCGATGGCGAACGGAATGGACAGCACCGAGTTGTACGTGATCGCCCCACGCTGATCGGTGGACAACGGAACGATGGCGTCGTTGCGGGCGGCTGTCAGTGTTCCGAAGATTGGATTCTCCGCCACGACGTCGTTGTCGTCGCCGGTGCCGAGATAGAGCACCACATCGGCGTCGAGCTTCGAGATGTTCTCAGCCGAGACCGGAACGAAGAAGTTGGTTCCGTTGTCCTCGGCCAGGATCGGGTCCGGAATCCCGAAGCCCAATGACGTGACGAACGTCCCCCGCGCGTCCCCCGGCAGATATGCGCCGAACTGACCGTCGTACGGAAGTACCACGGCGGCAGTCTTACCCGCGAACTCCGGATGTGCGGCTCGAACCTGTTCGAGTGCAGCCGTGGTCTGGGCGTTCAGCTTCTTGCCACGATCGGATTCGCCCATCGCGCGGGCGATGGTGTCGGTTGCCACCTCGCGATCGACGGCGTATGCCGCCGATCCGGCCGGTCGAGCGACGGTCGGGGCGATGTCACTGAGTTGCGCGTAGGTGGCCTCGTCGAAGCCGGCGTTCAGCCCGGTGATCAGATCCGGTTGCAGAGAAGCGATCAGCTCGAAGTTCGGTTCGGACTCCGAGCCCAGCAGCGTCAGTGGTGCGTCGCCCACCAACTCGTCGGTCCACGGACCGAGTCCGGTCTCGTAGAAGGTGTATCCGGTGTTTCCGACCGGGACGGTTCCGAGCGCGATGACGGCATCGGCGTCGGACACCCCGAGCGTGACTATGCGGGTGGGCTTCTCCGGAACGGTCGTGCTGCCGTAGATGTGGTCGATGACCACCGGGAAAACACCGTCCGCAGACTGGGCCGCGCTGTCGTCGGGTTCTGCTGTGGAGCAGGCAGTTGCGGACGCGCCGATGGCCATCACCGCCACCACTGCCGTCAGCATTCTGGATACTCGAACCGCCATTGCAACCGCCTTCACGTGAGTAAGTAAAGGCTTACCTTAGACGACCGTTCAGGGCAGCAAACCCTCGCGGGCCTTCTCGACCCCGGCGAGCACCAGAATCAACATCGTCAACATCGCTTCGTCGTCCAACCCGTTGGCCGGAAAGGTGTAGCGCAACAACACATCTGCCAGCTTGTCGTGGGTGTTGACCGAAATCGCGCCGAACTGCGAATCGGCATTGCGGTCGGCTACCTTCTTGTGTAGTGCGGGCTTGAGCGGTCGATCCCACGCCAGCACCGCGGTGAGCGAAAGCACCTCGAGCTCCGGCGAGAGCTGCACCGCGCGTAGCGAGCACAGCGCACCTGCATAGTCGAACCCCAGAGAGCCTTCCTCCCCCACAGTGACAGTGGCGAACTGCGCCAACGCCAACTGAGCCCGCGTCTGCAAGGTGAGGCCAGATACATCGTCACTCATATTTCACTCCACCGAATCGTCGGTCCCGCGACGCGAATTCGATGCAGGCCTCCCACAGATCTCGACGATCGAAATCGGGGAACAGTTTCTTCTGGAACACGAACTCCGCGTAGGCCGACTGCCACAGCAGGAAATTGGAGGTTCTCTGCTCCCCCGAGGGACGCAGGAACAGGTCGACGTCGGGCATGTCCGCCTCGTCGAGGTACTTCGCGACGGTCGCCTCGGTGATCTTTTCCGGGTTGATCTTTCCGGCGGCAACCTGACGCGCGATTTCCCTTGTGGCGTCGGCAATTTCGGCTCGCCCGCCGTAATTGACACACATGGTCAGCGTCATCACCGTGTTGTGCTTCGTCAGCTCCTCGGCCACTTCGAGTTCTTTGATGACGCTGCCCCACAGTCGCGGTCGCCGACCTGCCCAGCGCACCCGCACACCCATCTCGTTCATCTCGTCTCGTCGACGCCGGATCACGTCGCGATTGAAACCCATCAAGAACTTGACCTCGTCGGGACTGCGCTTCCAGTTCTCCGTCGAGAAAGCGTACGCAGACAACCACTGCACACCGATTTCGATGCAGCCACAGACGGCATCCATCAGTACTGCTTCGCCCTGCTCGTGCCCTGCGGTTCGCGGCAATCCACGATCCTGAGCCCACCGGCCGTTACCGTCCATGACCAGAGCGACGTGACGAGGAATCAGCTCCGGCTGCAAGATCGGCGGCCGCGCACCCGAGGGGTGCGGGTCCGGCGGGCGAACCGCCGGCCGTTCGTCAGGCCGGTGTTGCGGCTCGCGTCGTCGAATCACGGTCCCCATCCTGCCCGACGGTGTCGGCGAACACGGAGTCAGGTTGGGCCAGCGGCACCTGGTGTGGATGCGAGCGCTCGATGAGCGGAAGTGTGCGGAGCTGGCGTTCGAGGTGCCACTGCAGATGAGCCGCCACCAGGCCACTGGCCTGCTTTCGGACCGCATCGGAGGTGGTGACGGTGTAGTCCCACTCCCCTCGTTCGAGGGCCACCATCAAATCCAGAACACCGGTCGATGGCGTCGCAGATCCCGGCGGTCGGCAATGCACGCACACAGCGCCACCCGCGGCGACGTGGAACGCACGATGCGGCCCCACCGCAGCGCATCGAGCGCAGTCCGTCAGTGCGGGAGCCCATCCGGCGAAACCCATCGCACGCAGCAGATACGCGTCGAGTACCAACTCGGGCGGCCGCATGTGCTGCGCAAGGGCACGCAGCGCGCCGACGGTCAGCTGATGCAGGCGCTGCGCGGGGGCGTGTTCTTCGCCGGCCAGACGCTCGGCGGTTTCGAGGACTGCGCAGCCGGTGGTGTACCGGCCGTAATCGGCAACGATGTCCCCGCCGAACGCGTCCACCGTGTGCACCTGAGTGACGATGTCGAGGTTGCGTCCGGGATAGAGCAGGACGTCGATGTGCGCAAACGGCTCCAGCCGTGCGCCGAACTTGGACTTGGTGCGGCGCACCCCCTTGGCCACCGCACGGACGATGCCGTTCTCCCTGGTCAGCAACGTGACGATGCGATCGGCCTCACCCAGCTTGTGCTGGCGCAGGACGACTGCGTTGTCACGGTATGGCCTCACGCTCTCCAGTGTCCCACGTGGGCGTCGACGAAGATCGTTCCCGCGCTGACGGTGAGTCGATACTGTGCACACGTGGATTTCCATCGGTCGACACTCGTTGCTCAGGCTGCCGAACTCGCGTCGAGACGCGTCACCTCGGTCGAGGTGGTCACCGCTGCACTGGATCGCATAGAACGCAGTCAACCCACCCTCAACGCGTTCCGGATCGTGCGACGCGATGCCGCCCTCACCGAAGCCGCCGAGGCCGATCGGCTGATTGCTGCGGGCTCGTCCGCTCCCCTGCTCGGCGTTCCGATCGCAGTCAAGGACGACGTCGACATCGTCGGCGAACCGACCGCATTCGGCTGCGCAGGCCGGTTTCCGCTGGCCACCGAGGACTCCGAGGTGGTCCGCCGACTGCGTGCTGCAGGGGCGATCATCGTGGGAAAGACCAACAGTCCCGAACTCGGGCAATGGCCGTTCACGGGCGGATCGTTCGGCCACACGAGGAATCCGTGGCACCGAGACCGGACTCCGGGCGGTTCCTCCGGTGGCAGTTCTGCCGCGGTCGCAGCCGAATTGGTTTCCGCCGCTCTGGGTTCCGACGGTGCCGGCTCGGTGCGCATCCCGGCGTCGTGGACCAACCTCGTCGGCATCAAGCCGCAGCGCGGCCGAATTTCCACCTGGCCCGATGCCGAGGCGTTCAACGGCATCACCGTCATCGGTCCGCTCGCCCGAACGGTGGCCGACGCAGCCCTGCTTCTCGACGTGGTCTCCGGTGGGCACGACGGCGATCTGCACCGGCCGACTCCGCTGACCGTCTCTGACGCCGTCGGCCGCGACCCCGGTTCGCTGCGCATCGCGTTGAGTCTGCGCAAGCCGTTCATTCCGACACCCGCGGCACTGGATCCCGAGATCACGGCTGCGGCGTACGAGATGGCTGCCGTGCTGCGGTTGCTCGGTCACCGTGTGGTCGTCGACGATCCTGCGTACGGAATGTTGTTGGGGCTCAACTTCTTACCGCGGTCGTTGGCCGGAGTCGCGGCCTGGCTCGACCGCCTGCCCGACCCGTCTCTGGCCGACCCCCGCACCCGAGCCAACGCCCGGAGCGGACGCGCCCTCGCCGGCGCACCGCTGCGGGCAGCCCGCGCGGCGGAGCCACGGATAGCCCGCCGCATCGGCCAGTTCTTCGACGACTACGACATCGTGCTCGCCCCGACGACGGCCACGCCGCCTCCGCGGGTCGACGCCATCGACGGCATCTCCAACGCCGACACCGACCGTGTGATCACCGAACACTGCCCGTACACGTGGCCGTGGAACGTCCTCGGTTGGCCCAGCGTCAACGTCCCCGCGGGACTGACGAAAGCCGGTCTACCGATCGGTCTGCAGCTGATGGGCCACGAATCCACAGAGCCTCTGCTGGTCTCGGTGGCCGCTCAACTCGAGAACGTACTGCAGTGGCATCGCCGACGCCCCGAGCCGTGGTGGAACCGGGTGAGCGACACCTCGTAGCCTGCTCGTCAGGGCACGTCAGAAGCCGAGCTTGCCCATCTGCTTGGGGTCGGTCTGCCAGTCCTTGGCGATCTTGACGTGCAGATCCAGGTAGATGCGGGTACCGAGCAATTTCTCGATCTGCAGTCGCGACGCGGTGCCGACCTCTTTGAGTCGCGAACCGCCCTTGCCGATGATGATGGCCTTCTGGCTGGACCGTTCGACGTACAGGATCGCGTGCACATCGAGCATGTTGTCGTGGCCCTCGCGCGGCACGACCTCCTCGATGACCACTGCCAGCGAGTGCGGGAGCTCGTCGCGGACACCTTCGAGCGCTGCCTCGCGGATCAGCTCGGCCATGAGGATTTCCTCCGGCTCGTCCGTCAGTTCCCCGTCGGGATAGAAGGCGGGACCCGGCGGCAATTCGGAGGCCAGGAGGTCGACGAGCTTCTCGATCTGCTCACCGGATTCGGCCGATACCGGGATCACGTGCGAATTCTCGCCCAGCAACTTCGACAACGACATCAACTGCTGTACGACGCGTTCCTTCTTGACCTTGTCGATCTTGGTCACGATGCCGATCAGGGTGGTCTTCGGCGCGATGTGCCGCACTTGTTCGAGGATCCATCGGTCGCCCGGTCCGATCTTCTCGTCGGCGGGGATGCACAGTCCGATGACGTCGACCTCGGAGTAGGTGTCCTGCACCAGGTCGTTGAGGCGTTGGCCCAGAAGCGTTCTCGGTCGGTGCAGCCCCGGGGTGTCGACAAGGATCAGTTGCGCGTGGTCGCGGTGCACGATGCCGCGGATCGTGTGGCGCGTGGTCTGGGGCCGCGAGGACGTGATGGCGATCTTCGACCCCACCAGTGCATTGGTCAGGGTCGACTTGCCGGTGTTGGGCCGGCCTACGAAACAGACGAATCCGGATCGGAACTCTTCGGTGTGTTGCTCGGACATCGAGCACCTCCAGATTTCAGTGTTGGTGAGTGACGTCCGACGAGTCGTCGTCCTCGGTGGATTCTTCGTCGGGTTCGAGCTTTTCGACCAGCACGGTGGTGATGCGGACGCGGCCCTTGGGGTCGGCTCCGCCCTCGCCGCGCAGCAACAATCCGTGAGTGGTCACTTCGGAACCGGGCAGCGGCACTCGGCCGAGCTCGTAGCCGAGGAGTCCGCCGACGGTATCGACCTCCTCGGATTCGATGTCGATACCGAAGATTTCGCCCAGATCCTCGAGCGGTACCCGCGAGGACACCCGGAACCGTCCGTCTTCGAGTTGCTCGATGGGTGCTACCTCGTCCGAGTCGTATTCGTCGGCGATTTCGCCGACGATCTCCTCGATGACGTCCTCGATGGTCACCAGGCCCGCGATGCCGCCGTACTCGTCGACCAACAACGCCATATGGTTTCGGTCTCGCTGCATCTCGGCGAGAAGACTGTCGAGCGGCTTGGAGTCCGGCACGAACACCGCCGGACGCATCAGTTCGGAGACCTGTACGCCTCGCCCACCGTCGGTGGAGTAATACGTCTGCTGCACAAGGTCTTTGAGGTACACCACGCCGACGATATCGTCCACGTTCTCGCCGATCACCGGGATGCGAGAGTGCCCACTGCGCACGGCCAGCGACGTCGCCTGCCCCGCCGACTTGTCGGATTCGATCCACACCATCTCGGGCCGCGGCACCATGACCTCGCGGGCCGAGGTATCGCCCAGCTCGAACACCGATTGAATCATTCGGCGTTCGTCGTCGGCCACGACTCCGCGCTCGCGAGCCATGTCGACGAGCTCACGTAGCTCGATCTCGGATGCGAACGGGCCGTTGCGAAATCCCTTGCCCGGGGTGATCGCGTTACCGATGAGGATGAGCAGCCTGCTGATCGGCCCGAGGAGCCAGCCGAGGGCGCGCAACGGCAACGCTGCGGCGAGCGCGATCGAGTACGCGTTCTGCCTACCCAGCGTTCTCGGACCGACGCCGATCACGACGTAACTGACCAAAACCATTGCCACAGCGGTGATCACGAGCGCGGTGGTCGAGTCGATCAATTGGGTCAGGCCGCCTGCGAGCAGCACCGTGCCGCCGATTTCGCACAGAATACGAAGCAGCACCATGAGATTGACGTACCGCGGGCGGTCGGCAACCACGACGACGAGGCCGGTGGCACCCGGTCGCTCGTCCTTGACCATGTCTTCGATTCGCGCCCGCGAGACGGTGTTCAGGGCCGAATCGACGGCGGCGAACAAGCCGCCGAGAGGAACCAGCAGAACGGCGAAGACGATGAGTGCGGCAGCACTGCTCACGCGCTAGGACCCCGCACTCCCGCTGGTCCGAACACGCACATCATCGGTCGAGACCGTCGACGAAGCCGGCCTTGCCGAGCAGCCGAGCGTCTCGAACGGCCTGTTCGGCTGCCTGCTCCGCCCGCCTGGCGTCTTCGTACCATTCGGCCAGCAGACGGTTCTGCAGCTCGAACATTTCCTTCTCTTCGTCCGGCTCGGCGTGGTCGTAGCCGAGCAGGTGCAGCACGCCGTGCACGGTGAGCAGCGCGAGCTCGTGTTCGAGCGAATGTCCTGCTGCCGCGGCCTGATCCGCCGCGAAGGACGGGCACAGCACGATGTCTCCGAGCATCGCCGGTCCGGGCTCGGGAGCATCGGGCCGACCGCCCGGTTCGAGCTCGTCCATCGGAAACGACATCACGTCGGTGGGGCCGGGCAGATCCATCCAGCGCATGTGCAGATCTGCCATGGTTGCCGAATCCACCAGCACCATGGACAGTTCCGCAGCGGGGTGCACGTCCATGCCTGCGATCGCGAACCGTGCGACCGAGACCAGTTCGGGCTCGGAGATGTCCATCCCCGACTCGTTGGACACTTCGATACTCATCTAGCCACTACCCACGCTCTCGTTGCCTGCATTGCCGTTTCCGTACGCCTGAATCATCTTCTCGCCGAACGCGGCCCACCGGCACGGCGTTGCGCGCGGTTCGCGATGACGCCTTCCGATGCGGACTCGAAGCGCTCGTAGGCGTCGACGATTTCCGAGACGAGCCGGTGACGCACCACGTCACTACTGGTCAGTTGCGCGAAGTGGATGTCGTCCACGTCGGTGAGAATCTCCGACGCCGCACGAAGGCCCGACCGGGCACCGCCGGGTAGGTCGACCTGCGTCACGTCTCCGGTGACGACGATCTTCGATCCGAAACCGAGACGCGTGAGGAACATCTTCATCTGTTCGGCCGTGGTGTTCTGCGCCTCGTCGAGAATGATGAACGCGTCGTTGAGCGTACGGCCACGCATGTAGGCGAGCGGCGCGACCTCGATGACTCCGGCCTGCATCAGCTTGGGGATGGCCTCGTCGTCCATCATGTCGTGCAAGGCGTCGTGCAGTGGACGCAGATACGGGTCGATCTTCTCGTGCAAGGTTCCGGGCAGAAAGCCCAGACGCTCACCTGCCTCCACCGCAGGCCGCGTCAGGATGATGCGGCTGACCTGCTTGGTCTGCAATGCCTGCACTGCCTTGGCCATGGCCAGGTAGGTCTTGCCCGTTCCGGCAGGACCGATTCCGAACACGATCGTGTTGGCATCGATCGCGTCGACGTAGCGCTTCTGGTTCAACGTCTTGGGCCGAATGGTCTTGCCTCGACGCGACAGAATGTCCAGGCTCAGCACCTCGGCGGGAGAATCCGACACCCCCTCGGTGAGCATGGCGATCGACCGGCGCACTGCGTCGGGAGTCAGTGGCTGAGCACGTTTGGCCAATGACGCCAATTCGGTGATCACCCGCTCGGCCAACGCCACATCGGGCACCTTCCCGGTGAGCGTCACGGCGTTTCCTCGTACGTGGATGTCGGCCGTCAGCATCTGCTCGAGCGCCCGGAGGTTCTCGTCGGACTGTCCCAGCAGCGGCATCACTGCTTCGGGGGCGAGCTCCAAGGTGGACCGAACGTCGCGCTCGGCGGGAAATTCGCTGTGTTCACTCACGTGGTGGCTATGGCCTGCTCTCTTGTTTCGACCGGTGACGCTGATGTTTCGAACGCGTCCGTCAGGTCGCGCTCGGACCAAGTTTAACGCCGCAGGATCGATGCGCATTCCTATTACCCACGGCGCTCGCCCAGGACGGCCTCGAGCGAGAGCGCCCAGCACCGCGAATCCGGGTTCAGGAAGGCGAAGTGGTCCTCGCCCGGCACGATCGCCGGCTCCGCGTCGTCGCCCGCGGCTCGTGCGGCCTCGACGTACCTCGAGCTCTGCGAAGCCGGGACCTGAAGGTCATCGGATCCGTGCAGACAGATCGTCGGGATGCCGATGGGTAGTCGGGCCAGAGGTGAGGCCGACCGGTACAGCTGGGGCTCGTCGTCGTAGCGGGCCTGCAGCAGGGCCTCGACCGCCGGATTGGTACGTCCCGACGCACCGCGCGGCTCCAGATCGAGGACACCCGCCTGCGAGACGATGCGCGACGGCCGGACCGTCGTGTCGGTTTCGCCGCCGAGCCACACTGCCAGGTGGCCGCCCGCCGAGTGCCCGATGACGCGGACATCGTCGACACCGACCGGGGCGTGGTGCTGTACCACCCCGACCACGGCGTCGAGTGCGGCGCGCACGTCGGCTTGCATCTCCGGCCAGTGCCCGCCCGCACCGACGCGTCTGTACTCGATGTTCCAGGCCACCGCACCGGCTCCGGCGACAGCTCGGGCGAACTGGGTGCCCAGATTCGACGCGTACTGCCCACTCCAGAATCCACCGTGCACGATCACGACCACCGGTGTCGCGGGCGTGACCGGCGCGGACGGCAGATAGAGGTGACCGAACTGTTCCGGATGCTCGCCGTACGCGATCTTGATGCGAACGCTCATGCGTTCGGGAAATCGGGCGGAAGTTGCGCCCACCGTGTCGTCAGAACGCCGAGAGCTCCCAACGCAACAGCTCCGGCCGTCGAGGTTCGCAGCACCGTCGGCCCCAGCACCACCGGGGTCGCGCCTGCCTCGGTCAGAGCCGCGATCTCTCTGTCGTCGAGGCCACCCTCGGGTCCGACGACGATCGCGACCTCGGGCACCGAATCGAACGGCAGGTCGCGGAATGCCGAGGTGGCCGCTTCGTGCAGGACGGCGACGATGCCGCCGCCCGCCACGATCCGGTTCACGAAGGCGTACACCGAGCGTGAATCGTGCAACTCGGAGACCTCGGGGATGTATGCGCGACGCGATTGCTTGGCCGCCTCGGCGGCGGTACTGCGCCAGCGCGCGACCCCCTTGGTCGCCTTGGGCCCTTCCCAGCGAGCGACGCATCGCGCCGACTGCCACGGCACCACGGCGTCGATCCCGGCCTCGGTGGCCAGCTCGATCGCCAGTTCGGAGCGGTCCGCCTTCGGCAACGCCTGAACCAGCGTCACCGTGGGCGTGGCTCGCGGCATGTCCGTGCGCGACTGCACCGTCAGTTCGAGTCGGTTCTTCTCGGCACCGACGACGACCGTGTCGGCCAGACCGCCGGCACCGTCACTGAGCAGCAGCCGCTCGCCGACTCGGATCCGCCGCACGGTCGCGGCGTGATGACCTTCTTTGCCGTCGAGCACGGCGAGCTCTCCCACGGCCGGCAGCGGCGTGAGATAGAAGACCGTGGGGGCCATGAATCAGCGCCCGCTGAAGGCTTCCCGCAACCGCGAGAACAGGCCGCCGCTGTGCGCCGAACCGGTGGTGACGACCTCCGCCGAATCGCGGTCGCGCATGGTCTTGAGCTGTTCGAGCAGGTGGGTCTGCTTGCTGTCCAGCTTGGTCGGCACGATGACCTCGAGGTGGGCGTGCAGGTCACCGCGGATACCGGAACGGAGCTTGGGCATCCCGTGCCCGCGCAGCACCGTCGTCGAGTTCGGTTGTGTCCCTTGCTCGATCGAGATCTCGGTCGGGCCGTCGATGATGGCGTCGACCGTCACCGACGTACCGAGTGCCGCGTCGACCATCGGGACGCGAACGGTGCAGTGCAGATCGTCGCCGTCACGGACGAACACCTCGTGCTGCTGCTCCACGATTTCCACGTAGAGATCGCCTGCGGGGCCGCCACCCGGCCCGACCTCGCCCTGCGAGGCCAACCTGATGCGCATGCCGTTGCTGACGCCGACCGGGACCTTCACCGAGATGTCCCGACGCGAACGCACCCGGCCGTCGCCGCCGCACTTTCGGCAGGGGTCCGGGATGGTCTCGCCTGCACCGCGGCAGGTGGGGCACGGACGGCTGGTCATGACCTGGCCGAGGAACGAGCGCTGCACCGACTGCACTTCGCCGGCACCGCCACAGGTCTCGCACCGAACGGGCTTGGAATCGCCGTTGGTGCCCGAGCCGGTGCACAGGTCGCACAGGATCGCCGTGTCGACGGTGATGTGCTTGGTGACGCCGGTGGCGCATTCGTCGAGGGTGAGTTTGGTTCGCAGCAGCGAATCGGCTCCGGGTTGTACGCGTCCCTTGGGTCCGCGCTGTCCACCGCCTGCGCCGCCGCCGAAGAACGCTTCGAAGACGTCGCCGAGGCCGCCCCCGAATCCGGCACCGCCGAATCCGCCGCCACCACCGCCGCCGCCCTGCTGCAGAGGATCGCCGCCGAGGTCGACGATTCGACGCTTCTCCGGATCGGAGAGCACCTCGTATGCGGTGGAAATGTCCTTGAACCGGGCCTGTGCGGCCTCGTCCGGGTTCACGTCCGGGTGCAACTCTCGCGCCAATTTGCGGTACGCGCGTTTGATCTCCTGGTCCGTAGCCTGCTGGCCGACGCCCAAAGTCCCGTAATAATCCCGTGCCACGTCGTCTCTTTCGTCCTAGAAGATGAATCTCGTTCGTTGATGCTGTGTCGCGGCCGCTGTGCCCCCGCGGCCGACGATGGATCGTCGGCTCGCGTCAGCGCTCGGCCAGGACCTCGCCGATGTACCTGGCAACCGCCGCGACCGACGCGATTGTTCCTGGATAGTCCATTCGGGTGGGGCCGAGAACGCCCATCCCTCCCAGGACCATGCCAGCAGAGCCGTATCCGGTGGAAATCACCGATGTTCCGCGCATCTCCTCGACCTGCGTCTCCTCGCCGATACGCACGGTGACGGTGCGGGTGTCCTGCGTCACGGCGAGCAGCTTGAGTACCACCACTTGCTCTTCCAGCGCTTCGAGTACCGCTCGGAGCGATCCCGGAAACCCTGCGTCTCCCGCGAAGTCCGCCGCATTGCGCGTCAGATTGGCCGTTCCGCCGAGAACCAGCCGCTCCTCGGGATGTTCGACGAGCGATTCCACCAGCACCGTGGCCGAACGAATCATCGCGTCACGCAGGGCGGGAGGTGCATTCTCGGCCAGCTCGGCCACGGCTGCGGACGCCGCCGCCAGCCGCTTGCCTTCCAGTGCGCCGCCGAGCAACCGCCGCAACTGGGCCAAGTTCTCGTCGTCGATGACGTCGCCGAGTTCGACGATGCGTTGATCGACCCGGCCGGAGTCGGTGATGAGCACCAACAGCAGCCGAGCCGGTGTGAGAGCGACGACCTCCAGATGTCGAACCGAGGACGCCGACAGCGTCGGGTACTGAACCACGGCTACCTGCCGGGTCAGCTGAGCGAGCAGTCGAACCCCACGGCGCAGCACATCGTCCAGGTCGACGCCGTTCTCGAGAAACTCCAGAATGGCGCGACGCTCGGCCGCTGACAACGGTTTGACGTCGGCGATCCGGTCCACGAACTGGCGGTAGCCCTTGTCGGTCGGCACCCGCCCGGAGCTGGTGTGCGGTTGGGCGATGTAGCCCTCTGCCTCGAGGACCGCCATGTCGTTGCGCACGGTCGCACTCGACACACCCAAGTTGTGACGCTCGACAAGAGCACGCGATCCCACGGGCTCCTGAGTGGACACGTAGTCCGCCACGATCGCTCGCAGAACCTCGAACCGCCTGTCGTCGGTGCTCGACATCGGTGCCCACCTCCGTTCTCGTTGTCAATCGTCGCTCGAGTCTAGTAGCCGAGGAACGCATGCTCGTGCAAGGCCTTACTGTGGTCCGAGTGGAAACTGTCTTTCGATTCGGTCCAGCGGTTCGAGGCTCGCGATGATCTTCAAGGGTGTACGAGACGGAAAGCCCTACCCGGAGCACGGCCTGTCCATCAGGGACTGGTCGAGAATTCCTCCACGCCAACTGCGTTTGGACGAGATCGTCACCACCACCAAGGTGCTCGAACTCGACCGGTTGTTGTCCGAGGACTCCACCTTCTACGGCGACCTGTTCCCCCATGCTGTGCAGTTCCGAGGCGTCATCTACCTCGAGGACGGCCTGCACCGCGCTGTCCGGGCGGCGCTGCGCAGTCGAACGGTGTTGCACGCCAGAGTGTTCGACTACGACGCCCTGGGAGCCTGAGGGTTCGAGGGCCTGAGAACACTGCAGCCTGAAACAGATCGTTCAGGCCGCGGCGATGGTGCGCACCACGGCGTCGGCGAGCAACCGGCCGCGGTCGGTCAGCACGAGGTGATCACCTCGCTGCACCATCAACCCGTCCGCCACGGTCTGCTCGGCGGCTGCGAGCTCGGTCGGCCCCAGCAGACTCATCGGCACCCCTGAGCGCAGACGCACGGTCAGCATCAGTTCTTCGAGATGACGGTCCTGCGCGGTGAGCAGCTCACTGCCCTGCACCGGCAGCTCGCCCGCGGCGAGCCGATCGGCGTAGGTGGCCGGGTGTTTGACGTTCCAGAATCGCGTGCCGCCGATGTGGCTGTGCGCTCCCGGCCCGGCACCCCACCAATCGCCGCCGTCCCAGTAGCCGATGTTGTGCCGGCAACGCGCATCGGCATCGGCGGCCCAGTTCGATACCTCGTACCAGGACAGGCCCGCCGCGTTCATGGCCGTGTCGATGCGCTCGTATCGGCTCGCCAACACGTCGTCGTCGGGTGCGGGCAACTCACCTCGACGCACCTTTCGCGCCATGGCGGTGCCGTCCTCGACGATCAGTGCGTACGCGGAGACATGGTCGACACCCGCGTCGAGCACCGCAGCGAGGGACTGATCGAGATCGCTGTCTCGCTCGCCCGGCGTTCCGTAGATGAGGTCGAGGTTCACGTGCTCGAAGCCGGCTGCGGACGCTTCCTTCGCCGCGGCCACCGCTCGTCCCGGAGTGTGGGTGCGATCCAGAACCGCCAGAACGTGCGGTGCCGCGGACTGCATGCCCAACGACACCCGCGTGAACCCGGCGTCGCGCAGCCGCTCGAAGAATGCAGGCGACGTCGATTCCGGGTTCGATTCCGTGGTCACTTCCGCACCGTCGGACAGCCCGAAGCTCGACCGGACCGCGCCCAATACGTCCGCGAGGCCGTCGCCCCCGAGCAACGACGGCGTCCCACCTCCGACGAAGACTGTGTCGGCCATCGGTACTCGACCCGCGCCCGTTCCGATCAGGTTCGCCGCAGCGTCGAGTTCTCTGCGCAGGCCCTCCAACCAGGACTGCGGCGACGCCGATGTGCCCAGCTCCCCGGCCGTATACGTATTGAAGTCGCAGTACCCGCATCGCGTGGCGCAGAAGGGCACATGCACGTAGATCCCGAACGCACGTTCCCCCACTCCGTCGAATGCGCCGGACGGCAGCTCGAAGACTGAGGAGGTATCGACGACGGTATTCACGGACTCCAGTGTCCCAGAGTTCACCGGCGGCCCGATCCACGCGCCGCCCAGGGCGCTGTGCACGCACGACTCGCACCCTGCCAGCCTATTTACCGGAATTTTGGGGTAAATAGGCCGCCGCGGTCGGCACCCGGTCGATGACGTGGCACAATGGCACCCGTGACCGACTCAGGAATTCGACTCGTGGCGCGCCGCCATGTCGATCTCGGCCGCGTCTGCAGCGCGTCGTGTCGACACACGACCGGCTGCTGACCCAGCCCTCCTTGGAGCAAGTCCATTCGAACCACCGGTTCCGCACCATCTCGTGAGCGCTCTTCTGCGCAACGATCGGAGCCGGCCCGCACCGAAGATGCAGGAGCATTGCATGTCGTCGACCAGCGACGCGACCACCGACGCTGCCTCCGCCACACCGCGAGAGCGAGCGCCGCGGCCGACCAAGCGTCGCGCCGAAGGCCAGTGGGCTCTGGGCTATCGAGAGCCGCTCAACGCCAACGAGCAGTCCAAGAAGGACGACAACCCGCTCAACGTGCGCGCCCGCATCGAGAACATCTACTCGAAACAGGGTTTCGACAGCATCGACAAGGGCGACCTGCGCGGCCGATTCCGCTGGTGGGGTCTCTACACCCAGCGTGAACAGGGCTACGACGGCACCTTCACCGGTGACGACAACATCGACCTGCTCGAGGCGAAGTACTTCATGATGCGCATCCGGTGCGATGCCGGTGCATTGAATCTGGAGCAGCTGCGCACTCTGGCTCAGATCTCGAAGGAGTTCGGCCGCGACACCGCGGACCTCTCCGATCGCGAGAACGTCCAGTTTCACTGGATCGAGGTCGAGAACGTCCCCGAGATCTGGCGTCGAATCGAGGCAGTCGGCCTGAAGACGACCGAGGCATGCGGAGACTGCCCCCGTGTGGTGCTCGGTTCCCCGCTGGCAGGTGAAGCGGTCGACGAGATTCTCGACCCGACGTCGGCCATCGACGAGATCGTCGAGCGGTACATCGGCAAGCCCGAGTACTCGAACCTGCCACGCAAGTTCAAGACCGCGATCTCGGGTCTGCAGGACGTAGTGCACGAGATCAACGACGTCGCCTTCATCGGTGTGAACCACCCCGAGCACGGACCAGGACTCGACCTGTGGGTCGGCGGCGGCCTGTCCACCAACCCGATGCTCGCGCAGCGCGTCGGTGTCTGGGTTCCGCTCGCGGACGTCCCCGACGTCTGGGAGGGCGTCGTCTCGATCTTCCGCGACTACGGCTACCGCCGGCTTCGCACCAAGGCGCGCCTGAAGTTCCTCATCAAGGACTGGGGCATCGAGAAGTTCCGCCAGGTCCTCGAGGACGAGTACTTGCACCGCAAGCTCATCGACGGCCCGGCTCCCGAGAAGCCCGCTCGGCCCCGTGATCATGTCGGGATCCAGAAGCTCAAGAACGGCCTCAACGCCGTCGGCGTTGCCCCCATCGCGGGCCGCGTCTCCGGCACCATCCTCGCCGCGGTGGCCGACGCCGCCGAGAAGGCCGGGTCGGATCGCGTCCGATTCACGCCGTACCAGAAGCTGATCGTCCTCGACGTTCCGGACGAGACGCTCGAGCAGCTGATCTCGGACCTCGACGCGCTGGGCCTACCTGCCCGCCCCTCGCACTGGCGCAAGAACCTGATGGCGTGCAGCGGCATCGAATTCTGCAAGCTCTCGTTCGCCGAAACCCGCAAGCGCTCACAGGTTCTCGTCCCCGAGCTCGAAGAGCGCTTGTCCGACATCAACAGTCGACTCGACGTTCCGATCACGATCAACATCAACGGCTGCCCCAACTCGTGCGCGCGATCGCAGATCGCCGACATCGGCTTCAAGGGTCAGTTGGTCGACGACGGGGACGGGAATCAGATCGAGGGTTTCCAGGTTCACCTCGGAGGCAGCCTCGGCCTGGACAGTGCGTTCGGCCGAAAGTTGCGTCAGCACAAGGTCAACAGCTCCGAGCTGGGAGATTACATCGACAGAGTGGTGCGCAATTTCGACAAGCACCGCGAAGACGGCGAACGGTTCGCTCAATGGGCCGTGCGAGCAGACGAGGCGGATTTGCGATGAGTACCAGACTGAATTTGACGGTCGACCAACTGAAGGACATCGCCGAGTGCGGTGCCCGCGAACTCGACGGCGCAAGCCCGCTCGAGTTGTTGCAATGGACCGAGGACACCTTCGGTAGCGATTTCATCGTCGCCTCCAACATGCAGGACGGGGTTCTCGTTCACCTCGCCGCACAGGTTCACCCCGGAGTGGACGTCCTGTTCCTCGACACCGGCTACCACTTTGCCGAGACCATCGGAACGCGCGATGCCGTCGAGGCCGTCTACGGCGTGCACGTCGTCAACGCCCGCGCCGAGAAGACCGTCGCAGAACAGGATGCGATCGACGGCAAGGACCTGTTCGCCCGCGAACCGAACCGCTGCTGCGCGATGCGCAAAGTGGCGCCGCTGAAGAAGGAACTGGCGAACTACAGCGCGTGGGTCACCGGCATCCGGCGAGTCGAGGCCCCGACACGCGCCAACGCTCCGTTGATCTCGTTCGACGACGCCTTCGGCCTCGTGAAGATCAACCCGATCGCACCGTGGTCGGACGAGGAGATGCAGGCCTACATCGACGAACATTCGATCCTGGTCAACCCTCTCGTCGACGAGGGATATCCGTCCATCGGGTGCGCACCGTGCACCGTCAAACCTGCCCCCGGAGCCGACCCGCGCAGCGGTCGTTGGGCCGGCAAGGCCAAGACCGAATGTGGGTTGCACGCCTCATGACACTCGACCTCACGACGGCGACCGTCGGACGCACCCATCTCGATGCAGATCGGTTCGACACCCTCGACGCACTCGAATCCGAAGCCATCCACATCTTCCGAGAGGTGGCCGGCGAATTCGAGCGCCCAGTCATCCTGTTCTCGGGTGGCAAGGACTCGACGGTTCTGCTGCATCTGGCCATCAAGGCGTTCTGGCCAGCTCCCCTGCCGTTCGCACTGCTGCACGTCGACACCGGGCACAACCTGCAGGAGGTGCTGGATTTCCGCGACCACGTGGTTGCGAAGTACAACCTGCGCCTGCACGTGGCCAGCGTCGAGGAGTACCTCGCCGACGGACGTCTCACCGAGCGCCCCGACGGCATCCGCAACCCTCTGCAGACCGTTCCTCTCCTCGACGCGATCTCCGAGAACCGGTTCGACGCCGTGTTCGGCGGTGCCCGACGCGACGAGGAACGCGCCCGCGCCAAGGAGCGAATCTTCTCGCTGCGCAATGCATTCGGACAGTGGGAGCCCAAGAAGCAGCGCCCGGAACTGTGGAACCTGTACAACGGCAAGCACTCCCCCGGCGAGCAGGTGCGCGTGTTCCCGCTCAGCAATTTCACCGAACTCGACATCTGGCGCTACATCGCTCGCGACGACGTGGAGTTGGCCAGCATCTACTACGCCCACCAGCGCCCGGTGTATCAGCGCGACGGCATGTGGATGACGCCGGGCGTCTGGGGCGGACCGGCCGAAGGTGAAGAGTTGCAGACACTGTCGGTGCGCTACCGCACCGTCGGCGACGGATCCACCACCGGTGCCGTCCTGTCCGATGCTGCCGACAATCAGGCAATCCTGGCCGAGGTCGCCGCGTCCAGGCTGACCGAACGCGGAGCCACTCGCGGCGACGACCGCGTCTCCGAGGCTGCCATGGAAGACCGCAAACGAGAAGGATACTTCTGATGAGCAGCACGGGCATATCCAATGGTCATTCCGCAGGCTCCACTCGCGGCACCCAGCTTCTTCGCCTCGCCACCGCGGGCAGCGTCGACGACGGCAAGTCCACTCTCGTCGGACGGCTGTTGTACGACACCAAATCCGTTCTGGCAGACCAGATCGACGCCGTCACTCGGGCCTCGGTGGACAAAGGATTGTCCACTCCCGATCTGTCGCTGCTCGTCGACGGCCTGCGTGCCGAGCGCGAACAGGGCATCACGATCGACGTTGCCTACCGGTACTTCGCGACGCCCAATCGCTCCTTCGTTTTGGCCGACACCCCCGGCCACGTGCAGTACACCCGCAACACCGTCTCGGGCGCGTCGACGGCGCAGTTGGTCATCCTGCTCGTCGACGCCCGCAAAGGCGTGATCACTCAGACCCGAAGGCATGCAGCGGTTCTGGCCCTCCTCGGCGTTCCGCGCCTGGTGCTCGCCGTCAACAAGATCGACCTGGTCGAAGACCCCGCGACGGTGTTCGCCGACATCTCGGCCGAATTCAATTCACTGACCTCCTCGCTCGGGTGGTCCACCGAGGACGTCATCGAAATCCCCGTCTCGGCGTTGCACGGCGACAACGTGGCAGTGAAGTCCGACAAGACCCCGTACTACGACGGGCCCACCCTCATCGAGCACCTCGAGTCGGTCCCGGTGGACGCCGAACCTCACCGGGTCGGTCTGCGATTCCCCGTGCAGTACGTGATCCGGCCGCGCACAGCGGAATTCCCGGACTACCGCGGATATGCCGGCCAGGTCGCAGCGGGCTCCGTCGACGTCGGCGACGAGGTCGTCATCCTGCCCTCGGGCACCCGAACGACAGTGGAGCGCATCGACACCGCGGACGGCGAGCTGCGTACCGCGCATGCCGGCCGTAGCGTCACCCTCGTCCTCGCCGACGATGTCGACGTCTCGCGCGGCGACACCATCGCCTCCCCGCAGGACGCACCGGAACCGATCGGCGACTTCGAGGCCACGGTGTGCTGGCTGGCCGAGAAACCGCTTCGCCCGGGCGCTCGTCTGCTGCTCAAGCACGGCACTCGTACCACCCAGGCCATCGTCGGGGCGCTCGTCGAGCGTTTCGACGAGCAGGACCTCACTGCGCACGAGGGCCCGGAATCGTTGGAGCTCAACGAAATCGGACGCATCTCTGTTCGCGTCGCCGAGCCGATCGTGGCCGACGACTACGCCGTCAACAGGCACACCGGCAGCTTCTTGCTGATCGATCCGGCCGGTGGCAACACACTGGCAGCCGGTCTGGTGGGCAACGCACTGGCCGCCGTCGAGCTGGGGTCGGCAGTTCCGGCGTGACGGCTCTGCTCGCGGTGGCGCACGGCAGCCGCGATCCCCGCTCGAGCGAGACGATCCACCGCGCCGTCGACGTCCTGCGTCGACGGCGTCCGGATCTCGATGTCCGCGTGGCGTTTCTCGACCTCAGTGAGCCCAGCGTCGAGCAGGTACTCGACGACTTGGCCGATGCAGGGCATGTTCGCATCGTCGCGGTTCCGCTGTTGTTGGGCAGTGCTTTTCACGCCCGAGTGGACCTGCCCGCGCTGTTGGGTGCAGCACGGGTCCGGCATCCGCGCGTGTCGATCGGTCAGTCCGAGGTGCTGGGCGACGACCCACTTCTCGTCGACGCCGTTCGCGATCGAGTTGTCGACGCCGGCGCGGTGCTCGGCGATTCGACCGTCGGAGTCGCCTTGGCTGCCGTCGGATCGAGCGATTCCTCGGCGAACGACCGCAGCCGTCGAGTGGCGAACGAAGTGGTGTCCGGCACCGGCTGGGCGGGAGTTGTCCCCTGTTTCGCCACGTCCGTCGATCCGTCTCCACTGGACGCGGTCGCGCAGTTGCACGCGCTGGGAGCCACCCGGATCGTGGTGGCTCCCTGGTTCCTGGCACCCGGGAGGCTCACCGATCGCATCTCACAGGTGCTGGACGGCGTCCCGAACGTGACGTACGCCGATGTTCTGGGCCCTCATCCGGCAGTGGCCGAGCTCGCCTCCCGGCGGTACGACGCAGCTCTCGCGCACGATCACTCGATCGCGTAGCACGAACAGCCCCGCTCGTCCGATCAGTGCAGCGGAGCCGATTCCGTCGTATCCGTGATCGTCGGAACCCGAGTCGCACGGACGTACACGGTTTCGCCCTCGTGCAGCCCCAGCGCCTCGCTGTCGCCGCGCGTGATCTGCGCCGCGAACAACTCGCCGGTGGCCGCGTTCTTCAGCTCGACCTTCACCTCGAAGCCGAGGCGTACGACCCGTTCGACGACGGCCCGCGTCACCCCGGCAGATTCTGCCGTGCCACTCGCCTGCGCCTGTGCCAACGACGGGTCGCGTCCGACACGAATGTCGTGCGGGCGCACCAGAAGTCCGTTCAGCCTGGCCACCTGACCGAGGAACGACATCACGAAGTTGTTTGCAGGGCGATCGTAGAGATCTTCCGGGGTGCCGACCTGTTCGATTCTGCCCTTGTTCAGCACCGCGATTCGGTCGGCGACGTCGAGCGCTTCTTCCTGGTCGTGGGTCACCAGCACAGTGGTGACGTGCACCTCGTCGTGCAATCGGCGCAGCCACGTCCGTAGATCTGCGCGCACCTTGGCATCGAGGGCACCGAAGGGCTCGTCGAGGAGGAGAACCTGCGGGTCGACGGCGAGTGCACGTGCCAGCGCCATGCGTTGCCGCTGTCCTCCGGAGAGCTGCGCCGGGTAGCGGCCTTGGAAACCGGCCAGACCGACGATCTCGAGCAGTTCGTCGACCTTCTTGGCAATTTCGGCCTTGGGCCGCTTGCGGATCTGTAAGCCGAATGCCACGTTGTCGCGCACCGTCAGGTGCTTGAACGCGGCGTAGTGCTGAAACACGAACCCGATCTCGCGACGCTGCGGGCTCACCCAGGTGACGTCCTGGCCGGCCAGCACCACTCGGCCCGTATCGAGCTGCTCGAGGCCTGCGATGGATCGAAGCAGCGTGGACTTGCCCGAGCCACTGGGTCCGAGCAGCGCCGTCAGCGAGCCCTTCGGGATGTCGATGCTGACGTCGTCGAGGGCGGCGAAATCGCCGTAGCGCTTGTTCGCGCCGACCACGGAGATCTCGATCTCGGAAGATGTCTCGGTCATTACTTCGTCCTCTTCTTGTCGAGAACCGTCATCAGCAGCAGCACGATGACGGCGATCGCCATGAGCAACGTGGACGCCGCATATGCGCCCTGCTGATTGAAGTCCTCGTACCGTGAATTGACCAGCAGTGTGAGCGTCTGGGAAATGCCGGGCAGGTTGGTGGAGACCATGATGACCGCGCCGAATTCTCCGAGCGAACGTGCGACGGTGAGCACCACGCCGTAGGTCAGTCCCCATCGGATGGCAGGCAACGTGATTCGCCAGAACGTCTGCCAGGTGCTCGCACCCAGGGTCGAGGCAGCCTCTTCCTGCTCCTCACCGATCTCGTACAGGACCGGTTCCACTTCGCGAACGACGAACGGCAAGGTGACGAATATCGTCGCGATGACCATGCCGGGTAGCGCGAAGATGACCTTGAAACCGAGGCTTTCGATGCCACCGAACCATCCGTTGGCACCCCACAGCAGGATGAGCGCGACGCCGGTGATGATCGGCGACACCGCGAACGGCAGGTCCACGATCGCTTCGAGTATCCCCTTGCCGCGGAACCGTCCGCGTACCAATGCCAACGCCGTGACGATTCCGAACACGACGTTGATGGGAACGACGATCGCCACGATCAACAGCGACAGTTGGAGAGCGGATTGCGCGGCGGGAGTGGTGATCTGCTCCCAGAACGCAACCACCCCGTCCTCGAACGTGCGAAACAGGATGGCACCGAGGGGGAACAGCACGAGCACAGCGAGATAGATCAGTGCGACGGCACGCAGGGACAGTTTGATCGGGAGACCGATTTTCACGAGATCTGCTCTTCTCGTCTGGCCAACCTGTTGCCGATGATGCGGAGCACGAACAGCACAGCGAAGGCGATTGCCAACAGCACCACGGAGATTGCGGCTGCGTCGATCGGCCGGTCGTACTCGATGAGTTCACGGATGTACTGCGAAGCGACCTGCGTGTCGTTGGGGATGTTGCCGCCGATCAACACCACCGACCCGAATTCGCCGATGGCACGGGCGAACGCG
This sequence comes from Rhodococcus sp. NPDC080181, assembly GCF_040702225.1. Classification (NCBI taxonomy): domain Bacteria; kingdom Bacillati; phylum Actinomycetota; class Actinomycetes; order Mycobacteriales; family Nocardiaceae; genus Rhodococcus; species Rhodococcus sp. NPDC080181. The sequence goes on along the minus strand of NZ_JBFBKN010000017.1, from coordinate 6,944 downwards.
AGCCCACCGCCCGAGAGCACAGCCGGAAGCAGTACCGGCAACACGATGCGCCGAAAGATGGTCCAGTTGTTCGCACCCAGCGATGCGGCCGCCTCTTCGACATCCTTGTCGAGTTCTATCAGCACCGGCTGCACCGCACGCACCACGAACGGGAGCGTGACGAACAGCAGCGCCACGATGACCGCAGGCTTGGTGGCGTTGAAGACGATGCCGATCGGACTCGACGGTCCGTACAGCGACAGCAACACCAAGCTCGCCACGATGGTCGGTAGTGCGAACGGCAGGTCGATCAGGGCATTGACGAAACGCTTGCCGGGAAACTCGTCGCGTACCAGAACCCACGCGATCAGAGTGCCGAGAAAGAGGTTGATCACGGCGGCAGCCACGGACACCAGCAGAGTCACCTTGAACGTGGCGATGGCACGTGTCTCGGTGACCGCATCCCAGAAACCACCGAGGCCGCCGTCGAACGACTGAACCGTCAACGCCGCCAACGGCAGCAGCACGATGACACTGAGCCACAGAACGGCGACACCGAGGCCCAGCGGACCCACCGAACCGGGGCCCCGGAACTTGCGGCCTTCCCGCCCAGCACGAAACCGAGGTGTCGCACTGGGCGGGACGATCGAACCCGGGGCCGCGGGTTCACCGGTCGACGACGACATCTACCGAGTACTTTCCTGGTAGATCGTCGCAATTGCGCCGTTGTCTCCGAACAGGTCGGCGTCGACCTGAGTCCAGCCGCCGAGATCATCGATGGTGTAGAGCTTTTCGGGCGTGAAGAACTTGTCCGAGTACTCGGAGGCGATCTCCGGGTTGGTCGGCCGGAAACCCGCCTCGGCCCAGATCTTCTGGCCTTCGTCGGAGTAGACGAAATCGTTCAGAGCATTCGCACGCTCGAGGTTCGCACTGCTGTTGATCACTGCCACCGGGTTGTCGATGCGGAAGGTGACGGGGACGTCCACGTGCTCCACCTTCTGTCCCTGCTCTTCGATGAGCAGTGCCTCGTTCTCGTAGCTCAGTAGCGCGTCGCCCTGTCCCTGCAGGAACGCTTCGGTTGCGGCGCGGCCGGATTCGGGCTGCACAGGGAAGTGATCGGCGACGAGCGTACGAACGAAGTCGAGACCGGCCTGCTTGTCCTGGCCACCGTTGCTCTTGGCGGCGTACGGCGCGAGCAGGTTCCACTTCGCCGATCCGGAGCTGAGGGGGCTCGGGCTGATGACCTGAACGTCGGGCTTGATCAGGTCGTCCCACGTCTGGATGTTCTTCGGATTGCCCTCGCGGACGACGATGGTCACCACCGAGCCGAACGGCACCCCGCCGTACGCGTTCTGGTTCCAGTCCTCGTCGACCTTGCCCGCCTTGACAAGTCGAGTGACATCCGGCTCGACGGAGAAGTTGACGATGTCCGCAGGCGCGCCGTCGGCGACCTTGCGCGACTGGTTTCCCGATGCGCCGTAGTCGGCGTTGATCGCCGTACCCTCTCCATCCTCGGTGGCTGCGAACGCCGGACCGATTGCGTCCCAGCCGTTCTTCGGCACTGCGTAGCCGACGAGTGTCAGAGCCGGGCCACTGGCAGTGTCCGACCCGCCCCCGACGACATCGCTGGAACCGCCGCCGCAGGCGGTGACCAGAAGAGTTCCCACAGCTGCGAACGTGGTGAGCAGATAACGAGAACGATGCCTCATTGCGAAAGGCCTTTCATGGTGGTGTGACGATGAGGAAAGAACACAAGACACGCAAGGTGATTCGCGCTGAGCGCCGTAGCAGTCAGGACCCGGCCGGCGAAGCAGCGAACTGGCGGCACGGACTCCGGTCCGTCGTGCGGACACACTGCGCTACGCGGCGACAGTGGATCGACGAAACCGATTCGCGAAGGAAAGAATCAACAACAGTCGATATCGGCGACTGCCAGCATGCCGACAGCAATCAACGCCAACTGGTGGCGGACGCGGTACTCGGCGGCAGAAGACACGGTCAGGAATCTAGCAGAGGTTCCGGACCGACTCTAATCAGAGGAGTCGTGCATGTGCACGACGGGCGCGTGTCAGCGAGTGATCAACCACGCGATGACGACCAACGCCAGCAGCGCGATCAGAGCCCATGTCACCCGAGACCGCGGCATTACAGTCCATCCTTCGTCGTAGACGTCGAGGCCGAGAGCTCGGCCTCGCGTGCTGCGCTGGCGTCACGGCCCAACACGCGCAGGATCACTGCCAGCACGCGATCGAACACCCGAGCCGAGACGAACGCAACCGGAACGAGCACTGCGAGGACGACCACCGACTGCGGAACGAACGGAAGGCCCGTCACCCACAGCTCGACGCCGTCCCACCACCGCGCGAACGATTCCATCCTCGCAGCTTAAACCAGGGCTCCACCTGAGCCGCGCCACGCCGAGTACGGCCTCTCAGTGGACGGCTGCCACGGATCGGTCGATGATTACGCCATGACGGCATTCGATGAGGTTTCGCCCGTGCCCCCGGTCGCCGAGGAGCCGGCCATGGGCTCTGGACATCCAGGCCTGGGCGGAACGGAGGTCCAAGGTGCGTTGGGCAGCACCGATGCGCCGGTGTCCACGTTGGTCTCCTACCGCAGCGCGTTTCCGCCCATCGACGACTACGCATTTCTCTCGGACTGCGAGACGACGTGCCTCATCGCCCGAAACGGCTCCGTCGAATGGATGTGTGTACCGCGGCCGGACTCCCCCAGTATTTTCGGTGCCGTCCTCGATCGCAGCGCGGGCCACTTCCGCGTCGGGCCGTACGGACAGTCGGTACCCGCCGCTCGTCGATACCTGCCCGGCGGGCTCATCGTGGAGACGACCTGGCAGACCGAGACCGGGTGGCTCATCGTGCGTGACGCGTTGGTGATGGGTCCCTGGCACAACACCGACCAGCGTTCTCGAACTCACAAGCGCGCACCGAGCGACTGGGATGCCGAGCACATCTTGCTCCGAACCATCAAATGTGTCAGCGGCACAGTCGAATTGGAGATGAGCTGCGAGCCCGCCTTCGACTACCATCGGGCACCCGCGACATGGGAGTACACCGGCAAGGTGTACGAGGAGACCACCGCGACCTGCGAGGCGAGCGCCGACGGCGACCAGCCCACCCTGAAATTGACCACCAATCTTCGGATCGGCATCGAGGGCCGCGAAGCACGCGCGCGAACCCGAATGACGGAGGGCGACAACATCTTCGTCGCGCTGTCGTGGTCCGATCTTCCCGCACCGCAGACGTTCGAGGAAGCGGCCAGCAAGATGTGGCAGACCTCGGAATGCTGGCGGCAGTGGATCACGATCGGCCGATTCCCCGATCATCCGTGGCGCGGCTACCTCCAGCGCAGCGCTCTGACCCTCAAAGGACTGACCTACGCACCCACGGGAGCACTGCTCGCCGCGTCGACCACGTCGCTACCCGAAACACCTGGTGGGGAACGCAATTGGGACTATCGCTACACCTGGGTCCGCGACTCCACATTCGCTCTGTGGGGTCTGTACACGCTCGGGCTCGACCGTGAGGCCAACGACTTCTTCGCCTTCATGTCCGATGTAGCCACCAGTGCAGACGGGGAGGTCAACCCGCTTCAGGTGATGTACGGCATCGGCGGTGAGAAGACCCTCGACGAGGCCGAGCTGCCGCACTTGTCCGGGTACGACGGTGCCCGACCGGTACGTATCGGCAACGGTGCCTACGACCAAGAGCAGCACGACATCTGGGGCACCATGCTCGACTCGGTGTACTTGCACGTCAAGTCGCGTGAACACGTCCCGGAGTTCCTGTGGCCTCTGCTCAAGCGGCAGGTCGAGGAAGCGATCGCGAACTGGCGCAAACCCGACCGTGGCATCTGGGAGGTACGCGGTGAGCCCCAGCACTTCACGTCCTCGAAGCTGATGTGTTGGGTTGCGCTCGATCGCGGTGCGAAGCTCGCCGATATCCACGGCGAGAAGGACTACTCGACCAAGTGGAACGAAATCGCCGACGAGATCAGGGCCGACATCCTCGACAACGGCGTGGACTCGCGCGGCGTGCTGACGCAGCGGTACGGAGATCCCTCTCTGGACGCGTCGTTACTACTCGCACCGCTCCTGCGATTTCTGCCGGCCGACGACGAACGCATTCGTGCAACAGTGCTCGCCATCGCCGACGAGTTGACCGAGGACGGCTTGGTTCTGCGCTATCGAACCGACACCACCGACGACGGTTTGTCCGGCGAGGAGGGCACGTTCACGATCTGCTCGTTCTGGCTCGTGTCCGCTCTGGTGGAGATCGACGAACTCCCGCGCGCCAAGCACCTGTGCGAACGCCTGCTTGCCTACGCGAGCCCGCTCAAGCTCTACGCCGAAGAGATCGACCATCGCACCGGCCGTCACCTCGGCAACTTTCCGCAAGCATTCACGCACTTGGCGTTGATCAACGCCGTGGTGCACGTCATCCGAGCAGAGGAAGCGCAGGCATCGGGACACTTCCAGCCCGCCCACGCCAACCCCTGAGCTGTCCGGTTCAGCGGCCGAGTTGCCTCGCCCATTCGGCGACCAGCTCGGCCGCCGGTTTCGCCTGAGCGCGGCGATAGCCGGTCCCGGCCCACATCGACAGTCCCGACGGGTCACCCGCAGCTGCGGCCTTCGCGCGCATCGGCGCGGTCAGATAGTGCAGATCGGGATACGCCAGCGGGGCGGCGTCGGAGTTCTCGCGCATGAACTCGTTCACCAAGCCCCGCGCAGGACGGCCCGAAAACGCCTTCGTCACGGCGGTACCCGACGCACTGGCCAGCTGCTCGCGGTGCACGGGCTTCGTTCCTGCCTCGGGAGTGTTCAGAAACGCGGTACCCAGCTGGGCTGCATGCGCGGCACCCGAATCCAGCAGCGGCGCAATGTCGTTGCCGTCCATGAGCCCGCCGGCCGCGATTCGGGGCAAATCCGAAATTTCACGTACGGCGACCAGTAGCTCCGTCAACGGCTCTTCCGGGGCCGATCCGTCGAACGTGCCTCGGTGTCCGCCCGCCTCGGGACCCTGCACCACCAGCGCGTCCACACCGTTCGCGGTGGCGATGGACGCGTCGGAGGCGGTTGCTACCGTTGCCCACACTTCGGTTCCCACCGAATGCAGCTGGGCAACCTCGTCGGCATCGAAGGTGGCGAAAGTACTCGACACCACCGGCACCGGATGGGCAAGCAGCCAGGCGAATTTCTCCGGGTAGTAATCATCGCGGCGTTTCAGCACGCCGGGTTCGGCGTCGAATCGCTCGAACCACGATGCCAGATGCTGGGCGTAGGAGTCGACATCCGCGCCCGACGGCTCCTCGGGTAGGAAAAGATTGACCCCGAACACCAGACCCCGCATCGAATCCACCTGCGCGGCAAAGGCATCCGGCGTCAACAACGCGCCGGCGATCATTCCGAGTCCGCCGGCCTCGGACACAGCCCGGGCGAGCTCGGGAGTACTCGGACCGCCCGCCATGGGCGCACCGACAACGGGAACACGCAATTTCTTCAAGATCGGCGTCGTCACAGATTCGAAATGTACTCTCCGAGCGATATCACGGACCACCGACACCTTCCGATTCCCGAATCCTTGTGCACAGCAATAGTTTTCGATTGCATCATCATTGCGCATCAAACACACGTTCGATACACTTGGTCCATGACCACGGAGATCTGGCAACTGAGCGAGGCAGAACTCCTCGCCGACGCTGCTGATGTCTCCCACAAGATCCAACTGTTGGAGGCCCGGCGGATTGCTCTCGTCGCCGACATCGACACCCGCGTGAGCCGAGAGAAGCTCGGGTTCCCCGGACCCGCCGGCTGGCTGACCTCCACCACCCTTCTCTCACCATCCAAAGCCACCAAGATCGTCGCCCTCGCCCGCGGCATGAAGAACTTCCCCGACATCGCCGACGCCGTCAACACCGGCGTGATGACCATCGACCACGCCGCGTTGATCCTCACCTTCGCCGAAACACCCCCGAAGAACCTCCCCCAAGAGGGCCGCGATCTCGCTCGTACAGCCATGATCACCGCCGCCACCGGCCCCGAAGCCCGTACCGACCGCATCCGCGCAGCCATCACCAAGTTGCAGGACACCTTCGGCGGTAAGAAGCCGCCCGCCGAGGACACCGACCGCAACGAACTCTTCGCCTCGAAGACCTTGAACGGGCGGCTGATGTTGAAAGGCGATTTCGACGCGATCACCGGCGAAGAACTGCTCACCGCACTCTCACCGCTGACCGAACCCCGACCAGCCTCAGACGGCACCCCAGACGACCGCAGCCCCGCCAAGCGACGAGCCGACGCCTTCGGACACATCCTCGACCGCTACCTCGCCTCCAGCAACAGGCCCACCGAAGGCGGCGAAAAACCACACGTCAACCTGCACGTCCGGCTACAGGACCTCCAAAGCCAGAGCAGCCAGAACAACAGCGACATCACCGACGACGAAACGACCCGCGCCACAGCAGAATACGAGACAGATCCAGCCGATCCGGTTGACATCGACACCGGAAACCCGATCCACCCCGACACGGACGAGTCCGATCGCCGGGGCGAGGCGGATCCCCGGGGCGAGTCCGATAGCCCGACCGCGAACCGGAGCGCGTATCGGGATCTCTTCGGTGACGGCACGTCGGTCGGGTGGCTACCGTGGATGGGACCCCTCTCCCGCAACACTTCCCGACAACTGGCCTGCGATTGCCTCCTCACCGCCATCGTCATGGACGAGAACGGCAACCCACTCAACCTCGCCCGCACCGTCACCGCAAAACAGAAACGCGCATTGACTGCCCGCGATCACGGCTGCGCGTTCCCGGGATGCGGAAAACCCGCCGCCTGGACCGAAGGTCACCACATCTCAATGCCGTTAAGTTACGCCGATACGATAACGCGACACGCGGTGTAGATGTACTTTTAAAGTTGCGGTTTTCGTAGAATTAACTGGTGGACGAAA
>NZ_JBFBKN010000016.1:0-132693 GCF_040702225.1 Rhodococcus sp. NPDC080181 | reverse complement strand
CGACACGAAGAACATGACCACCGTCCAGGCGGCCGACGCGGCAGTCGAAGCCGCCATCCGGCTCGCGAAGGACGTCGGCATTCCCGACAACTTCACGGCTGTTACCGAATTTTGAAGATCACGAACCGCTGCACCAGGAAGTTGATGACCGTCGCCGTTCCCTGCGCGACGACGAAAGCCACGTTGGCGTACCAGAAGCCGTCGGGAAGAACCTGGTAGAGCCAGGTGTAGATGCCGACCTGGACGGCGAAGGTGACCCCGTACAGTGCGACGACGGCGAGGAACCGGGCCCGGGACGGTGCCGCGTTGAACGTCCACCGACGGTTGATCAGATACGCCGTGGTGGTGCCGAGCACGAACCCGATCGCCTTGGCCAGAGTCACCCCGACGCCGAACACGAAATGCAGGATCAGATTGACGCCTTGATCGACGATCGCCGACAGCACACCCGTCGCCAAGAACCGCACCACCTGCGTCTTGAGATCGAGGGCCGCGTCGGCGATGTTCTCGGTCAGTGGCAGCTCGACGGGCAGCGGGACGTGATGCTGCAGCTCGTCGTCCTCGGGCGACCAGTCGTCGTTCCCGGAGCCGTCTTCGATGGAGCGATCAGGGGTGGACACGAGGACTGACATTAGCTGCTATCGCAATGCGGGTACCCTCTTGAGCGATGTCCACGACAGCCGACGACGCACTCTTCCCCCTGGAACCACAGGCCGGGAACACTGCGCCGCTACCCACGCAGACCCGCACACTCACTGGTTGGGGCCGCACTGCGCCCTCCACCGGCGAGGTGCTCTCGACCTCCGACCCCGAGCTCATCGCGAACGCGGTCAAGCAGGTCGCCGAGCAGAACGACTCCAAGCCGGCTTACCTCCGACGCGGCGTCATCGCCCGCGGCCTCGGCCGCTCCTACGGCGACAACGCGCAGAACTCTGGCGGACTCGTCATCGACATGAATGCCCTCAACGGCATTCACAGCATCGACGCGTCGACGCGCATCGTCGACGTCGACGGTGGCGTCAACCTCGACCAACTGATGCGTGCTGCACTGCCGTTCGGTCTGTGGGTTCCGGTGCTTCCGGGTACCCGTCAGGTCACCATCGGTGGAGCGATCGGCACGGACATCCACGGCAAGAACCACCACAGCGCGGGCAGCTTCGGCAACCACGTCCGCTCGATGGAACTGCTCACCGCGGACGGTCAGATCCGCCACCTGACGCCGACGGGCAAGAACGCCAAGCTCTTCTGGGCGACGGTCGGCGGCAACGGCCTGACCGGCATCATCCTGCGCGCGACGATCGAGATGACGCCCACGGAAACGGCCTACTTCATCGCCGACGGCGACGTCACCAGCACCCTCGACGAGACCATTGCCCTGCACAGCGACGGCAGTGAGAACAACTACGACTACTCGAGCGCCTGGTTCGACGCCGTCGCTCCGCCCCCCAAGCTCGGCCGCGCAGCTCTCTCACGTGGATCGTTGGCGCGCCTCGACCAGCTTCCCGAGAAGCTGCAGAAGGATCCGCTGCGCTTCAACGCCAAGCCGCTCGTGAAGTTCCCCGATATCTTTCCGAACGGGCTCGCCAACAAGTACACGTTCTCCGCCGTCGGCGAGGCCTGGTACCGCAAGGCCGGCAACTATCGGAACAAGGTTCAGTCCCTGACAGCGTTCTACCACCCACTCGACATGTTCAGTGAGTGGAACCGCGCCTACGGCTCCAAGGGATTTCTGCAGTACCAGTTCGTGGTGCCGCCGGAGGCCGTTGACGAGTTCAAGAAGATCATCGTCGACATCCAGAAGTCGGGGCACTACTCGTTCCTCAACGTGTTCAAGCTGTTCGGGCCGGGAAACAAAGCGCCGCTTAGCTTTCCGATTCCAGGCTGGAACATCTGCGTGGACTTCCCGATCAAGCCGGGCCTTAACGAGTTCGTCCGCGAACTCGACAAGCGTGTGCTCGAGTTCGGCGGTCGTCTGTACACCGCGAAGGATTCGCGCACCGACGCCGAGACGTTCCACTCGATGTACCCGCGGATCGACGAATGGATCAAGGTTCGTCGATCTGTAGATCCCACAGGCGTTTTCGCCTCCGATATGGCTAGAAGGCTGGAACTGCTGTGACGATAGACGCCGTAGGTAACCCACAGACGATTCTCGTTCTGGGTGGCACCAGCGAGATCGGTCTCGCGATCACCGAGGAGTACCTGTCGAAGTCTCCGGCACGCGTCGTTCTCGCCGCGCTGCCCAACGATCCGCTGCGTGAGAGTGCCGTTGCACAGCTCACCGCCAAGGGCGCGAAGTCCGTGGACGTCATCGACTTCGACGCACTCGACACCGCGTCGCATCCGAAGGTCATCGACGCGGCCTGGGCCAAGGGTGACGTCGACGTCGCGATCGTCGCCTTCGCCGTCGACTTCGATGCCGAGCAGCTCTGGCAGGACCAGCGCAAGGCCGTCCTCGCCGCGAACATCAACTACACCGCATCCGTGTCGGTCGGCGTACTGCTGGGCGAGAAGATGAAGGCGCAGGCGTACGGCCGCATCATCGTCATGTCCTCGGTGGCAGGCGAGCGGGTCCGTCGCTCGAACTTCGTCTACGGCTCCACCAAGGCCGGTCTCGACGGTTTCTACCTCGGACTCGGAGAAGCGTTGCGCGAGTTCGGTCCTCGGGTCACCGTCGTTCGTCCGGGCATGGTGCGCACCAAGTTCAGCGCCCACGTCAAGGAAGCGCCGATGACCGTCGACAAGGAGGTCATCGCGAAGCTCGCGGTGAATGCATCGCGCAAGGGCACCCCGCTCATCTGGACTCCCGCACCGTGGCGTCTGGTGATGATGGTGCTGCGACACGTGCCGCGGCCGATCTTCCGCAAGCTGCCCATCTGATCTCGATGACTGACGGGGTTGCACCGGCTCGCAGAACCGCCTCTGCCGTCGGGGAGATCGTTCTCGGTGCGCTCGTCGCAGTCGTGGTGGCGACGGTCGGGCTGTACGCCTTCTCACTGGTTCAGTGGCCGGCGTTCAACTCGTCCAACGTCACTCGCGCTCTGACAACTCTGGGCCAGGTGGTAGCCGCGGCACTGTTCGCGTCGTCGATCTACCTGTACCGAATCCGTAAGTGGCCGTGGATCGCTCGACTCTCGGCGTGGGTCGGGCTGTCCGGCTTCGTTACCGTGACCCTCGGAATGCCTTTGGCGGCAACCAAGCTGTACCTGTTCGGCATCTCCGTCGACCAGGAGTTTCGCACCGAATACCTGACGCGGCTGACGGATTCGGCGTCGTTGCGCGACATGACGTACGCCGACATCCCACCCTTCTACCCCGCCGGTTGGTTCTGGCTCGGCGGACGCGTCGGCAACCTGCTGGGTATGGACGGCTGGGAAGTGTTCAAGCCGTACGCAATCGGACTGCTTGCTGTCACGTCGGTGGTCGCTTTCGTACTGTGGAAGGCCCTGATCCGCAGTGACTGGGCTGTCGCCGTCAGCGCTGTCACGACTGCATTGGTTGTCGCCTACGCCTCGCCCGAGGCCTACAGCGCCGTCATCGTGCTGCTGTTCGCCCCGGCATTGCTCCTGGCCTGGGGCGCGTTGCATCGCCCCGTCGGGATGAATGCGACATCCAGTCGGTCAGACGGCAAGAATGGGACATTCATCCCCACGGGGGGACGCGCAGCAGGCGGCTGGGGAGCGGTAATCGGTACCGGCCTGTTCCTCGGTCTGGCCGCGACGTTCTACACCCTGTACCTGGGTCTGGCCGCGTTCACCGTCGTGCTGATGGCCTTGTTCGCCGCCGTTCTCTCCTACCGCGACCGCAAGACCTGGCGGGCCTTGATTCCTATCGCACTCAAAGTGGCTGCGATCGCCGTCATCTCGGGCCTCATAGCGGCGACGGTATGGCTGCCGTATCTCGTCGACTTCCTCCGCGGCGCACCGTCCACATCGGGCACCGCACTGCACTACCTGCCCGAAGCCGGTGCAACGCTTCCGTTCCCGATGTTCGAGTTCTCGATGATGGGCATTCTGTGTCTCATCGGAACGGTATGGGTCGCAGTACGTTTCTCGTCGTCGCGTCGAGCACAGGCACTCGGAGTCGGCGTCGTCGCGGTCTACCTGTGGACGTTGCTGTCGATGGCGGCCACGGCTGCAGGCACCACACTGCTCTCGTTCCGACTCGAAGCGGTTCTCATCGTATTGCTCGGCAGCGCAGGCGTTTTCGGATTCCTCGAAGGCAGCCACGCAATCTACCAGGCCATCAACGAGCCACCGAAGTTCCGCATCGCTGCCGTCGTCGTCGCGGCCATCGGCGCAATGGCCTTCGCGCAGAACATCCCCCAGGTACTGCAGAGCGAGATCACCGTCGCGTACTCCGACACCGACGGTGACGGCAACCGTGCCGATATGCGTCCGCCGAGCGCCGTCTCGTACTACCGCGAGGTCGACGACGCCCTGACCGAACAGACTCAGCGCCCACGCGACGAAACCATCCTGCTCACTGCGGACACCTCGTTCCTGAGCTACTACCCGTACTTCGGATTCCAGGGACTGACGTCGCACTACGCCAATCCACTGGCGCAGTTCGATCAGCGGGCCGACGCCATCGAGCGGTGGACCGAGCTCGAGACTCCCGACCAGATGATCGAGGCGCTCGACACCAGCCAGTGGCGCGCCCCCGACGCCTTCCTGTTCCGCCGCGGTGCCGACGGCTACACCTTGAGACTGGCGGAGGACGTCTACCCGAACGATCCGAATGTGCGGCGCTACACCGTCACCTTCCCCGAGTCACTGTTCGAGGATCCACGCTTCACGGTGACCGATATCGGGCCCTTCGCGCTGGTGGTGCGCACTGCATAAACGCCATGCGCGCCGGATCGAGACCGCGGCCGCAGGCCGAGTACGTCACGGCACAAGCGGGTTACCCGCGGCAGGCGCCGGCAGCACCTGACGAGCCGTGATCTCATCGCCACACGAGTCACACTCGAGCCTCACGTGTGCGTTGCCCCCGCAGTCGCGGTGCGTGTAGTGCACGGGGACACCGTCGGGTGCCATGTACGCGTCGCCCCAGTCCTTGAAGGCCATCAGAATCGGATAGATGTCGTGGCCCTTGCGGGTCAGCCGGTATTCCGCGTAGGTGGATTCGGTCTGCACCTTGGCGAGAATGTCGTGCTCGACGAGGCGGTCGAGTCGATCCTGCAGCCGACTTCGTGAGATCCCCATGGCGCTCTGGAAGTGGTTGAAACGGCGAACCCCGGCGAACGACCACTTCAGAATCACCAGCGTCCACCGGTCACCCAGAACGGACAGAGACCTCGAAATCGAGCAGGGCACATCGGCCAGCTCCGCATGACGCATACCGTCGACCTTACCCAGCAGTCTCGAAACGAGACTATTGCTGCTACTTTGTAGTCTCGAAATGAGACCAGGGGTGTACATGGACGCTGAGACAGACGATCGAGGGCAGCAATTCTCGGCACTCGTCGGAATTCTCGAGGAACGCTGGACGTGCCGACAGTTCCGGCCGGATGCAGTGCCACGCAGCGATATCGAGCGTGTGCTCGCGCTGAGCCAGCGCACACCGTCGTGGTGCAACACCCAGCCGTGGCAGGTCATCGTGACGGAAGGGGAAGGGACCGACCGTTTTCGCCGGACACTTCAGGACCACGTCCGCGGCGGCGGCACCGTGCAGAGTGACATCCCCTTCCCCACCCAGTACGCCGGCGCCTATCGCGACCGTCGCCGTGCGTGCGGACTGCAGCTCTACGACAGCGTCGGCATCGAGAAGGGGGATCCGCGTGCCCTTGCTCAGATGCTCCGAAACTTCGACTTCTTCGATGCGCCACACGTCGCCGTGATCACCACCGAGGCCGATCTCGGCGAGTACGGAGCGATCGACTGCGGTCTGTACGTCAACACCTTTCTGCTCAGTGCACACAGCCTCGGCATCGCCACCGCCCCACAGGCCGCCCTCGCGTCGTACTCCGATTTTCTGCACGACTACTTCGACATACCGGAGCACCGGCGCATCGTGCTCGGCATCTCGTTCGGATACGCGGACCTGGAGCACCCGATCAACTCGTTCCGAACCGAACGGGCGGACGTGACGAGCGTGGCCACCTGGATCGGTGACTGATCCGTACATAGGGGTGGGGCGGCGTCGCACTCCAGCCGGTGTGACCCAGCACGTTCGAGTTTTCGCCGACCGTGATCTTTCTGTAACCTCGACGCGATGACCACCCACGACCAGAGAGTTCTCGAGCGGCAGCCGACCACGGCACCGGCTCGACACTCCGGCGTCGGGCGAGGCGACCTCGTGGCGGCCGTCGGATTTCTGATCGCCGCCGTGTACGTCCTACAGGGTCAGTGGCGCAATCTGAACGGCGGCTACCTCTACAACAGCGGCCAGGACCAGACGATGTGGGAGTGGTTCTTTTCCGTCGCCGCCCATGCCGTCGCGCATCTGGACAATCCACTGTCCAGTGACCTGCAGAATTACCCGCTCGGGGTGAATCTGATGGCGAACACGGCGATGTTCGGCATCTCCATCCCGCTCGCTCCGATCACGCTGTTGTTCGGACCCACCGTCACCTGGGCAATCGCCCTCGCCGCCGGCCTCGCAGGCACCTCGTTCGCCTGGTACTGGCTGTTCTCGCGTCAGCTGAACGCGTCCAAGGGTGCCGCCGCAATGGGCGGCGCACTGTGCGGGTTCGCGCCCGGTGCCATCTCCCATGCCAACGGCCACCCCAACTTCGTGGTGCTGTTCCTGCTCCCGGTCATCGCGATGCTGGTCACCCGCATCGCACACGGCGGCGGAACCACCAAGAACACCGTCGGGCTCGGCCTGATCGTCGCGCTGCAGATCCTGCTCGGCGAAGAACCGCTGCTGATCTTCGCGATGTCGTTCGCCATCTTCGCCGTCGTCTACTACCTGTCCCGGCCGCGTTCCCTGTGGCGGGCCGTACGCAATGCCGTACCCCGGCTCGCGGTGTCGGCGACCATCGCGCTGGCCATCGTCGCCTTGCCGCTGTGGTGGCAGTTCTTCGGACCGCAGTCGTACTCCTTCCTCGAACACGGCCCGATGGGCAACGACGCCAAAGCCCTGTTCCAGTTCCCGACGCAATCCATCGGTGGCGTCGCCACCCCAGGTCAGAACGTACGGATCAACGCCACCGAGGAGAACGCCTACTTCGGCTGGCCGCTGCTCGTGCTGTGCCTCGTGGCGGCAGTGTGGATGTGGCGTGTTGCCTGCGCCAGAGCCGCGGCTGCCACGGCCATCGTCATGAGCGTGCTCTCGCTCGGCGCAACGCTGATGATCGGCAAGAACGACACCGGCATCACCCTGCCGTGGACGAAACTCGCCGAATACCCACTCGTCGAATCCGTCCTCGAGACCCGCTTCGCCCTCGGCGCGGTCCCCGCACTCGCTCTGTTGCTCGTCCTGGCCACCGATCGGACGTTCCGCAACGGACTACGGCCGTTGCCTGCATTCTGGATCGCCGGACTCGCCCTCGCCCTCGTTCCGCTGATCCCGACGCCGCTGGTCACCGTCGACAAATCCCCCACACCTCGGTTCTTCGCCGACGGCGATTGGCAGAACTACGTCGACGACGGTTCCGTCGTCACCGTCCCTCTCCCACGGCCCGAGGACGCCCGGCCGCTGCGTTGGCAGATGGACGCGGACATGGGCTTCACGCTTGCCGCCGGATACTTCGTCGGACCGAGCGATCAGGAAGAGAAGGTCGCCAAGTACGGTGCCGTCGATCGCCCGACGGCGCTGCTGCTCGGCTCGGTCTACGACTCCGGCACCGTTCCGGAAATCACCGCCGATCAGCGCAGCCAGGCGGCGCAGGACATGAGCTTCTGGGAAGCCGACGTCGTGGTACTGCCGCCGAGCAAGAACACCGTCGCCCTGCGCAGCACGGTCACCGAGCTGCTCGACGTCCAGCCGCAATACACCGGCGGCGTATGGGTGTGGGATGTGCGCTCGCTCGTCCAATAGCATCGCCGGTGTGCCTGCGACCGCTCCGAACATCACGACTGCCCGGCTGATAGCGATCGTCACCGGCATCATCGGTGCCGTCCTGGCCATCGCCACTCCGCTGCTGCCGGTGCAGCAGGACGTCTCCACGCTGTCGTGGCCGCAGAGCTCGTTCGGTAGTGTCAACGCTCCGCTGGTGAGCTACTCCCCGCTCGATCTGGACGCGACGATCCCGTGCAGTACTGCCACTCGGCTCGACGGCGGCGGCACGGTGATGTCCACCGCTCCGATCGCAGCGGCGAAAACCGAGCAGCGAGCACTGACCGTGCGGGTCGACGACGATCGACTGCAGGTGCTGCTTCGCGATCGCGTTCTCGCCGAGGCTCCCGTATCCGACCTGGCCTCCGATTGCGCGCTGACGATCTCCTCGAACGCCGCTCGCACGGTGGTCGACCTCGGCGGCGCGGCCACCACTGTCGACGGCGACGTCCGACCTCAGGTCGTCGGCATCTTCACCGACCTCACCGCGTCGGTCGACGGTCTGAACGTGCGCGTGGACATCGACTCCCGTTACTCCTCGACCCCGACGACGTTCAAGCTGCTGGCGATGATCGTCGGCGCGCTGGCCGTCGTCGCCTCCCTGTTCGCATTGCATCGCCTCGACAGCGTGGACGGTCGGCGTCACCGCCGCTTCCTGCCGTCACGCTGGAAGTCGGTGACCGGCGTCGACGCCGTCGTCGTCGGGGTGCTGGTGTTGTGGCACTTCATCGGTGCCAACACCTCCGACGACGGCTACCTGCTCAACATGGCCCGCGTCTCCGAGCACGCCGGATACATGGCCAACTACTTCCGCTGGTTCGGCGTTCCCGAAGCACCGTTCGGCATGCCGTACTACGACATGCTGGCCGCCCTCGCCAAAGTCAGCACCGCCAGCATCTGGATGCGCCTGCCTGCCACCATCGCCGCACTGCTGTGCTGGCTCGTCATCAGCCGCGAGGTCATCCCCCGCCTCGGGCGCGCGGTACTGACCAACCGCGTCGCGCTGTGGACCGCAGGCCTCGTGTTCCTCGCCTTCTGGCTGCCCTACGACAACGGACTGCGCCCGGAACCCGTCATCGCCCTGGGCGCGCTGCTCACGTGGTGCTCGATCGAGCGTGCGATCGCCACCGGACGACTGTTGCCCGCCGCGGTCGGCACACTGATCGCCGCCTTCTCGCTCGCCGCCGGACCCACCGGACTGATCGCCGTCGCCGCGCTGCTCGCCGGACTCCGCCCGATCGTGATGATCATCGTCAAACGAGCCCGCCAAGTGGGGTTGCTCGCGGTCCTCGCGCCGCTGATCGCGTCGGGACTGGCCGTGGTGATCGCGATCTTCGCCGACCAAACTCTGAGCACCGTGCTCGAAGCGACCCGGGTGCGCTCGGCTCTCGGACCCAACGTGCCCTGGTTCGAGGAACGGGTGCGCTGGGACGCGTTGATGACCATCTCCCCCGACGGCTCGCTCGCCCGACGATTCGGCATGTTCGCGATGCTGCTCTGCATCGTCGTCTGCATCGCGGTGATGCTCCGCAAGAACGGACGCATCCCCGGTACCGCCACCGGGCCATCGCGTCGGATACTCGGAATCGTCTTGGGCGCACTGGCTTTGATGATGTTCACCCCCACCAAGTGGACCCACCACTTCGGTGTGTACGCCGGTCTCGCCGCGTCTCTCGGCGCACTGGCAGCGGTGGCCGTCACGGCGGCTACCGTCCGATCCCCGCGAAACAGAACGCTGTTCACCGCCGCAGTGCTGTTCCTGACGGCCGTGGCGTTCACCAGCTCGAACGGCTGGTGGTACGTCTCGAGCTACGGCATTCCGTGGTTCGACAAGCCGCCGTCCATTGCCGGCAAGGGCTTCTCGACCATCCTGCTCGGCCTGACCGTGCTGACCCTGCTGTATGCCGCGTACCAACATGTCCGATTGCCTTATCGCACAGCAGAAACCACCACGCGTCGACGCTTCGCACCCTCCGCGTTGACCATCGTCGCAGGCGGTGTCGTCGCATTCGAAGTGCTCTCGTTCGCCAAAGGTGCTGTGGCCCAATACCCTGCGTACTCCATCGCGCGATCCAACTTCTCCGCACTCGCCGGCAACTCGTGCGGACTCGCCGGTGACGTGCAGGTGGAGACCGACGTCAACGGGTCCGTCCTGCAGCCGATCGACCCCGCCCCGGACGCGCTGGGAGCAGGTGGCAGCACCGGATTCACCCCGGACGGCGTCGCCGAAGACCTCACGGCCGACTCCGAGGACACCGCCCAGGGCAGTGCCAACTCCATCCGCCCCGAGGACTCCGAAGAGAGCGCGTCGGCCACCTCGTCGAACTCCGCAGGCACCTCGGGCGGAACCAACGAGAACGTCGGAATCAACGGCAGCACAGTCGCTCTGCCGTTCGGACTGAACCCCGAAACGACCCCGGTCCTCGGCAGCTTCGGAGCGACCGAGCCCGCGTCACTGACCTCCGGTTGGTATTCGCTGCCTGGAGAGGGCGACCTGATCGCCATCGCCGCCGCAGGCCGAATTCGCTCGGTGGACAAGGACGGCATCGTCACCCCGGGCCAACGCGTCGAACTGGAATACGGACGCCGCGACGGCGGCGACGTCCAGGCACTCGGCCGTGTCACGCCTCTCGACATCGGCCCGGCACCGTCGTGGCGCAACCTGCGCGTACCGATGAACGACCTACCCGCCGACGCGAACGCCGTTCGCATCGTCGCCGAGGACAACGACCTGGCCGGAGATCAGTGGCTCGCCGTCACTCCCCCACGCGTCCCGAAAACTCAGACGCTGAATTCTCTGGTCGGGTCCACCGACCCCGTTCTGCTCGACTGGGCGGTCGGGCTGGCGTTCCCGTGCCAGCGTCCGTTCGATCATCGCTACGGCGTCGCCGAGGTGCCGCAGTACCGCATCCTGCCCGACCGAACCGGAGCCGAATCCACCAACGCCTGGCAGGATTCTTTCGGTGGCGGCCCGCTGGGGTGGACCGAGCTGCTGCTCGGTGCTCAGACTCTGCCGTCGTATCTGGCCGACGACTACGCCCGCGATTGGGGGTCGATCGAGAGATACACGCCACTCGATCCGGCTGCCGCGACCGCCCGGATCACCGTCGAGCAACAGTCTCGGTCGGGACTGTCCAGCGACGGCCCGATGAAGACCGGCTGATTCCCTGTTTCTCCATCGGATCCGGGGACGGCGCCTGTGTGACCTCGAAGTCACGCTCGCATAACATCGACAATCGTGCCCGACGTCGTGACAGATTCATCAGCTGGTCCCCCCGTCCCCGCTCCGCTCGGAGCCTCGGACGAACTTCGTGCTCAGGTACGGATTCCCCGGCTGATCGCGATGGTGGCCGGCATACTCGGCGTGCTGTTCGCACTGATCACTCCGTTCGCACCCGTCACGCAGACCACCGCGAGTATCGAGTGGCCGCAGAACGGCCTCCTACAGGACGTGGACGCCCCGCTGGTGTCCCAGGCACCCCTGCGACTGTCCGCAACCCTCCCGTGCTCTGCTGTGGCCGCACTACCCGCGTCGGGCGGGCTGTTGCTGGCGACCGCACCCCCGCAAGGTGAGGGTGCAGCCCTCAACAGCCTGTTCGTTCGCGTCGGCGAGTCGAACGTCGATGTCCTCGACCGCAACGTCGTCGTCGCGACGGCACCGCGCGCCGACGTCCAGAGCACGCGCTGCGCCGCCATCGAGATCACCTCGAACGACCAGTACACCTCCGCAGCCTTCACCGGGCTGACCGACGAGAGCGGCCAACCCGTCCAGGGTCGGCTCGACGGCGACCTCCGTCCGCAGGTCGTCGGCATCTTCAGTGATCTCAGTGGCGCGGCCCCGGCCGACATGTCGGTCACCGTCGACGTCGACTCCCGCTTCTCGTCGACTCCGACCATCCTGAAGTCGTTGATCATGGTGCTGGCGATCGCCTGCACGTTGCTGGCCATGGGCGCGCTCGCACGGCTCGACGGCACCGATCGCCGCGCGCACCGCCGCTTCTTCCCGTCGCACTGGTGGAAGTTCACCGGCGTCGACGTCACGGTTCTCGGAGTCCTCGTCGGCTGGCACTTCGTCGGCGCCAACACCTCCGACGACGGCTACCTGCTCACCATGGCCCGCGCGGCCGAACATTCCGGCTACATGGCCAACTACTTCCGCTGGTTCGGCGTCCCCGAGGCACCGTTCGGCTGGTACTACGACGTCCTGGCCGTCTTCGCCAAGATCTCGACCGCAAGCCCGTGGATGCGCCTGCCCGCCCTGATCGCCGGAGTCCTGTGCTGGATGGTGATCAGCCGCGAGGTGGTGCCGCGACTCGGACGCGCGGTGCGCAAATCGAACGTGGCGCTGTGGACCGGTGGACTGGTGTTCCTCGCCTTCTGGCTCCCGTACAACAACGGACTGCGTCCCGAGCCGATCGTCGCCCTCGGCGCATTGCTGACCTGGTGCTCGATCGAACGCTCCATCGCCACCGGCAGACTGCTTCCCGCAGCCGCGGCCTGCCTCATCGGTGCCTTCACCCTGGCCGCCGCACCCACCGGATTGATGTGTGTGGCAGCGCTTCTCGCCGGAGCCCGACCCATCGCTCGCATCGTGGTCCGACGCCACCGGCAGGTCGGCACCCTCGCCATGCTGGCACCGTTGGCCGCGGCCGGAGTACTCGTCCTCGTCGTCGTGTTCGCCGACCAGACCTTCGCGACCGTCATCGAGTCCACCCGAGTGCGCACCATCATCGGCCCCAACGAGGCGTGGTACCAAGACTTCCTGCGGTACTACTACCTCTTCGTCCAGACCGTCGACGGTTCCGTGGCCCGCCGCTTCGCGTTCCTCGCGATGCTCCTGTGCCTGTTCACCACGCTGTTCGTGCTCCTGCGACGCCGGCGCATTCCCGGCATCGCGAACGGGCCTGCCTGGCGACTGCTCGGCGTCGTCCTCGGAACCATCTTCTTCATGATGTTCAACCCCACCAAGTGGACTCACCACTTCGGTTCCTACGCCGGAATCGCCGGTGGGCTCGCCGCCCTGACCGCAGTGGCCGTGTCGGCCAGTGCACTGCGCTCACGCCGAAACCGATCCCTGTTCACGGCCGGCCTGATGTTCGTTCTGGCACTGTCGTTCTCGGGCATCAACGGCTACTGGTACGTCTCGAGCTACGGCGTGCCGTGGTTCGACAAGACGGTCTCGCTCGGCGGCAACGAATCCGGCTCGCTGTTCCTCGTCCTCTTCGGACTGGTTCTCGCCGTCGCGGCATTCCAATATCTACGTGAGGGATACGCACCGCCACAACCGAAACCGACGTCGGCCCGCGGTAGACGCATTCGCAAGTTCGCTGCCGCACCACTGACCGTCATCGCCGGAATCATGGTGCTGTTCGAGGTCCTCTCCCTCGTCAAGGGTGCCGTCTCCCAATATCCCGCCTACTCGCTCGCGCGCTCCAATGTGCAATCGGTGCTGGGCAATTCGTGCGGACTCGCCAACGACGTGCTCGTCGAAGCCGATCCCAACGCTGATGTACTGAGCCCCCTGCCGGGTGAATTCGATCCCGTCGCAGGCCCCCTCGGTGGAGCCAGCGACACCCTGCGCAACTTCACCGCCAACGGGATCCCCAGCGACCTCAGCGCCGACGCCGTGGAAGTCAAACCAGGACAGGGCAATACCGACCAACAAGCCGTCGGACCCGCCTTCGAGGAAGGCCAGAGCTCGGGCACAGCAGGAGGCACCGGCGCACTGGGCGTCAACGGCTCCACCGCCGCCCTCCCCTTCGGACTCGACCCCGCCACCACACCCGTCCTCGGCTCCTACCAAGAAGGAATCCAGGAACCGGCCGAGGCCACCTCGAGCTGGTACCAGCTACCCGCCCGCAGCGACGACGCACCACTCGTCGTGTTCTCCGCGGCCGGACGTATCTGGTCCTACGACGACACCGGTGCCCTCACCTACGGCCAGTCGCTGCTGCTCGAATACGGCAAGCGCCAGCCCGACGGAAGCGTCCAGGCGCAGGGCACCTACCTACCTCGGGACATCGGACCCGCACCCTCGTGGCGCAACCTGCGAGTTCCGTTGGCAGACATCGCACCCGACGCCGACGCCGTCCGCATCGTCGCCAACGACCCCAACCTCACCGGCGACCAGTGGCTCGCATTCACCCCGCCGCGAGTACCGGTGATGGAGAATCTGAACACCATGATCGGCAGTGAGCAGCCCGTTCTGCTCGACTGGGCCGTCGGACTCCAGTTCCCGTGCCAACGGCCGTTCGACCACCGCTACGGCGTCGCCGAGGTACCGGGCTACCGCATCCTCCCCGACCGCCCACTGGCCGTCAGCTCCACCGACACCTGGCAATCCGGCGAGAACGGCGGACCGCTCGGATGGTCCGAACTACTCGCCAAGCCAGTTGCCGTCCCCACCTACCTCAAAAACGACTGGGCCAGGGACTGGGGCTCACTCGAGCGCTACGAGCAGTACTACCCCAGCGCCGTGCCCGCAGACCTACAAACCGGAGAAACCACGCGATCGGGATTCTACGAGGACGGAAAGCTGCGAGTCTTCGAGAAATAGTCCACCCAGCCTCACCCGCCCCTCCGCGTGGTGTCGCCCGCTCCTTTTTGGGATCAATGTCCCTTTGTTGCACTCTGACTGACTGAATCCCGCATTCATGCGGACGGGGGTTGGCGTACGGCCGATGGAGCGGGGTTTGGCGCACGATCGATGGATCGGGGGCTTACCACCGACCCCCGACAGTCTTCGGTGCACAAGACACGCCCTCGAGGCATTTGTGCACAACCTCGTCGACCATCCACAGGGAACCCCTGAACGACCGTTTTCGACGTCGAAGTGTCAGTGTCGCGTTCGACAGTCGAGGCATGAAACGGGGAGTTTGGGCCACAGATCTATCGATGCTCGAGGACGTCGCCGATCACGGCGTCGTGACAAGGGCACAGCTTCGCTCGGCCGGTGTCGCGGACGGGACGGTAGCCGGCCGATGCGCGGCCGGCGGACCTTGGCAGCACTTGCTGCCAGGGGTGGTGCTGTTGCACAACGGCTTCCCATCTCACCGACAGCGAATGGCTGCTGCCCTGGCGTACGGCGGTCCACACAGCATCCTCACTGGGAACGCGGCATTGAGTGTGCATGGCTTGGGGCCGAATCCACCGTCGAATGAAGTTCACATCCTCGTCCCGAACGAGATGCAGCGAGCATCCGTCAAATTCGTCCGATCCGAACGCACCTGGCGCATGCCCGAAACGGTGTTCGACCACGGTCCGCGCTGCGCTCCGGTATCCCGGAGTGTCGTCGACGCGACCCGCGCACTACGCGGACGATCTCAGTGCACGGCTTTGATTGCGGAGATCATCAGACGGGGTGCGGCATCACTCGAAGAGCTGGCAATCGAATTGGCGGAGGGGCCGAGACGCTACAGCGCTTCGACACGGTTGGCGATCAGGGATCTGGAAGGAAACGCTCACTCCGTCGCCGAGGCGGATGCTCAACGGCTCTACCGATCGAGCGGACTCCCACCAATGATTCACAATGCCCGGCTGTTCACCTCGGACGGTACATTCCTCGGTAGCCCCGACGGCTTCCTCGACACAGTCTGCTTCGGGTGGGAGATCGACTCCCTCGCTCATCACCTCTCGCCGATCGATCATGCGAACACGATGGCTCGCCGAGCTCTCCTGCAACGCCACGGCGCGATCGTGGTGTCACATCTGCCGCAGGACATCCGGGACGACCCCCAGCGCGTACTCGCGGATCTTCGGGCCGGCTATCAACAGGCTCTGGCGCGGCCCCGTCCGAACCTCGTTCTTCGACGGAGCGCGACGTCGACCGGATGAATGTCTCTTGCAAGCACTCCAACTGCAACAAAGCCACATTCATTCGCTTCTGGCTCGGGGAGACAGACGAATGAATGTGGCTTTGTTGCAGTCAGAGCGACTGAAACCCACATTGATCCCAAAAGGGAGCGAAGCGACCCCGACGCAGGACCGGCGCGCTTGGCTAGATCGGCAGCAAAGAGTGCTTACGCGGACTCTTGTGTACTTCCTTGTCTTTCAAGATGTGCAAGGCCTTGCGAATTTCGAGGCGCGTCTGCGAGGGCTCGATGACGGCGTCGATGTAGCCACGTTCGGCAGCGATCCACGGCGTTGCGACATGCTCGTTGTAGAAGTTGATGAGCTGCTTCCGCAGCGCCGGAGCGTTCTCGCCTGCCTCGGCGAGTTGCTTGCGACTCATGATGTTGATGGCGCCCTCGGCACCCATGACGGCGATGCGGGCTGTCGGCCAGGCGAGGTTGATGTCGGATCCGAGCTGCTTCGAGCCCATCACCGCGTATCCGCCGCCGTACGACTTACGAATGACGACAGTCAGTTTCGGCACCGTCGCTTCGACGAACGAGAAGATGAAGCGGCCACCGCGATGGATGACGCCGAGGGTTTCCTGGTCGACGCCGGGCAGGAAGCCGGGTGTGTCGACGAGGAAGATGATCGGAATGTTGTAGGCGTCGCTGAGGCGAATGAACCGCGCACATTTGTCCGCTGCCTTGGCGTCGAGTGCCCCGGACAGGTGCATCGGCTGATTGGCGACGATTCCCACCGGCCGACCGTCGACGCGGGCGAAGCCGGTGATGACGTTCTGTGCAGTCTGGGCGGCGATCTCGTGGAACTCGCCGTCGTCGAAGATGCGCAGGATGATGTCGTGCATGTCGTAACCGGCGTTGTCGGCGTCGGGCATGAACGAGTCGAGCGTGCGATCGGATTCGGTGATCTCCGGCTCGAGCCCCGGGTTGATCACCGGCGCCTCTTCCTGGCAGCTCGACGGCAGGTAGCTCAGGTAGTTCCGAATCCAGTCGAATGCGGCCTTCTCGTCGGCAGCGACGTGGTGCACGTTGCCGTTGATGGCCTGGACACGGGCACTACCGAGTTCGTCGAGGCTGACGTCCTCGCCGGTGACGGACTTGATGACGTCCGGTCCGGTGACGAACATGTACGCCTCTTCGGTGGCGACGACGATGTCGGTGTTGATCGGTGCGTACACCGCGCCACCGGCGCATTTACCGAGGATCAGAGAGATCTGCGGGCACAGGCCGGAGAGCGCCTCATGGCGTCGACCCAGTTCGGCGTACCACGCGAGGGAGGTGACGGCGTCCTGCACGCGAGCTCCACCGGAGTCGTTGATGCCGACGACCGGGCAGCCCATCTTGATCGCGAAGTCCATGATGCCGGCGACCTTGCGGCCGAACATCTCGCCGACGGTTCCGCCGAACACGGTCTGATCGTGCGAGAACACTGCGATCGGACGGCCGTCGACGGTTCCGTGCCCGGTGACGACGCCGTCGCTGTAGAGGGCACCCGGATCGTTCGGGGCCTTTACCAGCGCGCCGATCTCGACGAAACTGCCGGGGTCGAGCAGCGAGTTCACGCGATCTCGGGCGCTGGGTATGCCCTTCTTGGCGCGCTTGGCGATGCCGATCTCGCCGGCCGGTTCCTTGGCCAGCTCCAGCCTCGCCCGTAGCTCGGCCAGCTTCTCCGCAGTGGTGCCACTCAAAATCTACGCTCCGGTTCTTGCAGACTCGATGTTCTCGAGCGTCTTCGACAGATGGGCCGCAATTTTTCCAATGTACGGCTCGTCGACGACCGCGAGGTGGTCGCCTCCGACGTAGACGATCTCGAGGTCCTTGACCACCGGTCCCCAACCACCGTGCTCTTCGCGGGTGGCGTATGCGGGCTCGAGGGCGATCGCGTCGTCGTGGTACTTATCGGCGAGGTACAGCGTGACGTGCCCGCCGTACTCCTTGAGCTCGGCTGTCTGGATAGCCCGATTGTCGAGCCACGACGTCCGCTGATGCTCGATGATGCCGCCGGGAATCTTTGCCCCGCTGAGCTTGACCAGATCAGTGATGATCCGAATCTGACCCTCGTCGTCGGAGTCGACCAACTTGTCGTACGGGATCGGGTAGTCGACGTTGTACGTCTTCTTGGCGAACGCCGCGTACCGCTCCCAACGCTTGCGGACTTCGTCCTTGGTGTCGGGAATCTTGGTGCCGGGCATGACGGTATCGAGCAGCCCCACGTAGGCGACCTCGATGCCTTCCTCTTCCATCTGACGCGCCACCTCGTAGGCGAGGATGCCGCCGAGCGACCATCCGACGAACACGTACGGTCCCTCGGGCTGGATCGCCTTGATCAACGGCACGTACTCCGCGGCGCGCTTGGCGATGGGCCCTTCGACGCGCTCGAGGCCGTACATGGGCGTGCCTGCCGGCAACTTCCGCAGCAACGGCTCGTAGGCGACGGTGGAGCTACCGGCCGAGTGGAACGCGAATACCGGTGTGGCCGTAGAGCCCTCGGGACGGGCCCGAAGATTGCGCACGACACCGTCGATCTCGCCGTCCTCGAGATGCGGGCGTACCTTGTCGGCGAGCTGCTCGATGGTCTCCGAGTCCAGTACGTCGTCGAAAGTGATCTCGCCGCCGGCCCGCTCGGTCAGGCGAGCGGCCAACTTCTCGGCCGTCTCGTCGTCGAGGATCGGCAGAGTGTTGAAGATGCCCTTGGCTGATTCCTTCGTCACCACTGCCCACGTTGCGAACGTCATCCGCTCGGCGTTGTCACGTGGGGGCACATCTGATCCGGCGGCCTCGGCGAACGCTTCCTTGCCGCCCAGGTCGGTCTGCGCTGCGACCACCGGTGCGGGTTGGTATTCCGCACTCGGCACCGCGGTCTCCGGTGCGGCGACGGCCGTCTCCAACGCTTCGTCGCGTGCAGTCGCGCCACTCTCGGCAGCCTGCTCGGCAGCCTTTTCGGCGGCCTGCTTGTCTGCCAGCGCCTGCACCTCGTCGCGGTTCTCGATCGCGTAGCGCAGGTACTTCTCCACCTCGCGCAGGTTCGCATCACGCACGGCCTGCAATTGCACTGTGGGGATGTCGAATTCGTACTCGACGCGGTTCTTGATCCGAACGGCGCTGAGCGAATCCAGCCCCAGTTCGATCAGCGGCACCTCGGGAGGCAAGTCCTCGGGTGCGTAGCCCATCGACTCGGCGACGATGATCGCCAACCGATCTTCGAGCTTCTGATTGCCGTTGGGATCCCAGCGGTCACCGAACGTCTCGACGACCTCGGGCAACTCTTCCATCGGAGACGAGGACCGCTCTTCCACCGCCACAACGGGTTCCGGCCGCACATCGCCCGAGGTGACTACAGCCTCGTGCAGCAGGGTGAACGCCGAGCCCTCGTGCGCATGGACCTGGACCGACGCACCACCGAGGTGCGAGGTCAATGTGGTGACGACCGTGCCGGCCGCGGGCACCGATGCGTGCGAGACCGAAGCACCCAGAGCCACATCGGAGAACACCTGCGACGCAGCGGCGGTGACCAACGCATCGAATCCCGAGACGGCCGAGGCCTGAACTTCCCAGACGTGGCGGCCGTCGGGCAGTGCCACCCGGGCACCGGGAACGCGAGAGTTACCGCTGGAGCTGACCTGCGAGTTGAGCCAGAACTCCTTGCGCAAGTACGCAGTTCGCGGGATTGCAGCGTACGGACCCGACTCGAACAGCGTCGCCAGTTCCAGCGCATGACCGTGCACGTACAGCTGCGCCAGCGCGGCGAGGAACGTGTCTGCCTCGTCTTCCTTGCGCTTGAGCGTCGGAATCAACGTGGCGTCGGCCAGGCCGGCAGCCCACGCGGTAGCAGCGACCGACATCAGCGCGACGGGGTTCGGGGCGAGCTCCACGAACGTTGTGTGCCCGTCTCCCACAGCAACATTGACGGCCTGGGTGAACCAGACCGGGTGACGCATTCCCTTGGTCCAGTAGTCGACGCCGTGAATCGCCGCATGTCCGACGCGGTAGTGCGCCTCACGATCGACCGAGGAGTAGACCCCGGCGGTGAGCTTGCTCGGTTCGATTCCGGCGAGCTCGGCGGCGAGCTCACCGAGCAGTACGTCGACGGCTGCGGTGTGTCCTGCTCCCTTGACGTCGAGCAGACGGGCCATTTTGCCTGCGGCCTCGGCCTTTTCGACGAGGGCTTCGACCTCGGCGCGGGGTCCACCGACCGTGGTGTGCGTCGGCGCGGCGTACACGCAGGGCTCCACGTTCGGGAACTGATCGGTGAGGGTCTTGACCTCGTCGGGGGTGTACTCGACGAGTGCCATGGCACCCTGCGAGGCGGCACCGAGGCCGTCCTGGCCCTCGGCCAGCAGCCGCGAGCGGGCGTAGATGATGCGGACGGCGTCTTCGAGGTTCAGGCCTCCGGCAACGTACGCGGCGGCGACCTCACCCATCGAGTGGCCGATGACGGCCGACGGCTCCGCACCGTGTGCGCGAAGCGTTGCGGCCAAGGCGATCTGGATGACGAAGATAGCGACCTGGGAGTTCTCGAACTCGTAGGTCTGCGAGTCGTCGAGGATGATCTCGCGGATGGAGTAGCCGGCTTCGTCGACGAGCAGCTCGTCCACCTTGTCCACCTCGGCGGCGAACACGGCGTTGGTTCGGTACAGCCGCGATGCCATCTTGCGGTGCTGCGAGCCGAATCCGGAGAACACCCACACTGCGCCGTTGGACGCAGGCGAGTCCGCGGAGAACACGCCCGGTCCGGGCTTGCCTGCCGCGATGGCGCGCAATCCGGCGATGGCCTCGGCCGTGGTGGACGCGAGAACCACTGCGCGCGAACGCCCGTGGTTACGCCGAGCCAATGTACGGCCGACATCGACGAGAGGCGTCGTGCTGCCTTCTTCGGTCTCGAGCCAGTCGGCCAGTTCCGACGCCGCGCGCTTACGACGCGACGGCAACGCGGCCGATACCGCGAGAATCACTGTCTCCGGCGCACTGTCGGACTCCGCCAGGATGGTCTCGGCCTCGGCGACCGGGCTGGTCGTCTCGGCGTCGAGCTGCTCCTCGTAGACGCCCTCCACCACCGCGGCTTCGGGATCCACGGCAGCGGGGTCGAATTCGGCCGAGGTCTCACCCGGTACGTACTCGCGTACGACGACGTGGGCGTTGGTGCCGCCGAAGCCGAAACCGGAGATGCCGGCGACGGCCTTGCCGGTGTACCGCGGCCAGTCGGTGGCCTCCGGGATGACCTTCAGGTGTGCTTTGTCGAAGTCGATGTACGGGTTGGGGCCCACGTAGTTCAGTGACGCCGGGAGTTTGTTCTCCTGCATCGCCAGCACGACCTTGATCAAACCTGCTGCGCCTGCGGCAGATTCGAGGTGTCCGAAGTTGGTCTTCGCCGAGCCGAGCAGTGCCGGCTTGTCCGCGTCGCGGCCACGGCCGACCACGCGGCCGAGCGCGTCGGCCTCGATGGGATCGCCCAGGATGGTTCCGGTGCCGTGCGCTTCGATGTAGTCCACGCCCGACGGGTTGATGCCGGCGTCGCGGTACGCGAATCGCAGTGCGTCGGCCTGTGCATCGGGGTTCGGCGCGAGGAGTCCGTTGGAGCGGCCGTCCTGGTTGATGGCGGATCCGGCGATGACAGCGAGCACCTGATCGCCGTCTCGCTCGGCGTCCTCGAGTCGCTTGAGCACGACGAGGCCGCCGCCCTCGGAGCGAATCATGCCGTTGGCGTCGGAGGAGAAGGCCTTGATCCGGCCGTCGGGAGCGAGGACACCGGTCTGACCGAAGCCCACGGTGATCGGCGGGGCGAGCAGCATGTTGACCCCGCCTGCGACGGCGAGATCGGATTCGCCGGTGCGCAGGCTGCGCACTGCCTGGTGGACGGCCACGAGGGACGACGAGCAGGCAGTGTCGACGGCGATCGACGGCCCGCGGAAGTCGTAGAAGTACGACACGCGGTTGGCGACGATGGCGGTGGAGGTGCCGGTGAGTGCGTAGGGGTGCACGGCCGGATCGCTGACGGCGATGAGCTGGTAGTCGTTGGACGAGCTGCCGATGAAGACGCCGACCTGGCGGCCCTTGACCGAGCTGGCCGGGATGTGCGCGTGCTCGAGCGCTTCCCAGGTCAGTTCCAGCGCGAGGCGCTGCTGCGGGTCGACATTGACGACCTCGTTGGGCGACATCGCGAAGAACTCGGCGTCGAAGGTCTTGACGTCGTCGAGGTAGCCACCCTTGGTGACCGTCGCATCGACGGCTGCGGCGATGACGGGATCGGAGGTGAATTCCTTCCACCGGCCCTCGGGCAGGTCGGTGATGCCGTCGCGGCCCTCGATGAGCAGCGACCACATCTCCTCGGGGGTGTGACCGGTGCCGGGGAAGCGCGACGACAGTCCGACGATCGCGATGTCGTGGGCGTCGCCCGACTGCACTCCGCTGGTGTAGAACGCGTCGTCGACGGTACCCACCGGCTCGTCGGGTTCGCCCTCGATGATGATCTTGGCCAGAGACGCGATGGTGGGGTGCTGGTAGACGACGGTCGCGGTCAGCGTGACCCCCACCAGCTCCTCGATCTCACCGCTCAGTGCGACGGCATCGCGAGAGGACAGACCGAATTCCTCCATCGGACGGTCGTCGGAGATGGCCGACGCGGGTTGACCCGTCGCGTCCGCAACCCAGTTGCGTAGCCAATCCCGCAGTTGGGCGACCGTGAGGTCCGTCCCGTCGGCACTCTGAATCTTGTCTGTCTCTTGTTCAGCCATTACTCACCAAGCTATGTATCGAAGGAACGGGAGGCCCAGAGATCAGTCGGGTAGTTCGGCGTCCGGGAATGCCGTCTGCTGGTAACCGCCGCGCAGGGTGCCCTCGATGTAGGCGGCCTTGCACGCGCGTCGGGCGATCTTGCCGCTCGACGTGCGCGGGATGGAACCGGCCGGGACGAGCAGGACGTCGCGGACCGTGACGCCGTGCCGCGCCGAGACTGCGGTGCGCACCTCGTCGGCGATCGGAGCCGGGTCTGCCTTGCCCGAGCCGGGAGCGCGCTCGGCAACGATGACGAGCTGTTCGGAGCTGTCGTCCGAATCCTTGGTCAACGCGGCACCACTGAACTCGAACACGACGTCGGGCAGCTGGTTGAGCGGCACCGCGAACGCCGCCACGAAGCCCGGCCGCAAAGCCTTGCTTGCTTCCTGCGCCGAGAACTCGATGTCCTGGGGGTAGTGATTGCGGCCGTCGACGATGACGAGGTCCTTCACGCGGCCGGTGATGTAGAGCTCGCCGTCGTGATAGACGCCGAAGTCTCCGGTGCGCATCCAGTTGGCACCCTCGGGGGCACCCGTGGCGTGCGACCCGTCGGCGACGCGGTGGACGAGCTTGTTGTGGAAGGTTTCGCTGGTCTCGGTCTCGCGACCCCAGTAGCCCTTGCCGATGTTCTCGCCGTGCAGCCAGATCTCGCCGACGTGTTCGTCGGGCACCTCGGTGGCGGTTTCGGAGTCGACGATCGCGGCCCACTGACTCCGGGCGACGGTTCCGGTCGATACCTGCGGGATGGCTCCGGGAGCGTCGGGTGCGACGACGACGAAATTGCCTGCGTTCAGCTCGACACGGTCGACGTAGACGACCTTGGCCTCGTCGGCGTGCTTGCTCGTCGAGACGAACAGCGTGGCCTCGGCCATGCCGTACGACGGTTTGATCGCGGACTTCGGCAAACCGTACGGGCCGAAGGCCTCGTTGAACTTCTTCATCGACGACGTGGTGACGGGCTCGCTGCCGTTGATCAGGCCGATGACGTTCGACAGGTCGAGACTTTCACCGTTCTTGGGCAGTCCGCGCTGGGCGGCGTGCTCGAACGCGAAGTTCGGTGCCGCGGCGAACGTGCCTGCTCCGTCGGAGACCGCGGCGAGTTCCTTGATCCAGCGCCACGGCCGCTGCACGAACGCGCGCGGGCTCATGATCGTGATGTATTTGCCACCGAGGGCCGGGAGGATGACGGTGAGCAGACCCATGTCGTGGAACATCGGCAGCCAGGTGACGCCGCGCGAGTCGTAGTTGATCTCCATGCTGTCGACCATCTGCAGCGCGTTGACGCCGACCGCGCGGTGCGTGATCTCGACGCCGGCCGGGGTTCGCGTCGAACCGGACGTGTACTGCAGGTAGGCGATGTCGTCCAACCCTGCATTGGGCTCGACCCACGTCTCGCCGACGCTGTCGGGAACGGCGTCGACGGCGATGATGCGGGGCCGCTCGGCAGCGGGGAGCGCGCGGAAGAACGCCCGAACGCCCGCCGCGGAGTTGCTGGCGGTGAGGATCGCGCTGGGCTTGCAGTCGCCGAGGACGGCATGCAGGCGGTCGGTGTGGCCGGGCTCGTCGGGATCGAACAACGGCACCGCGATGGTGCCCGCGTAGATCGCACCGAAGAACGCGATGACGTACTCGAGGCCCTGGGGAGCGAGGATCGCCACGCGGTCACCGGGCTCGGTGACCTGCTGCAGACGGGCGGCGACAGCGCGCAGCCGCTTGCCGAACTGTGACCAGGTCAACTCGTGCGCTTCACCGTCCCGTTCCCGGGAGTAGTCCATGAACCGGTACGCGAGCGTGTCGGCGTTCTCTTCGACATTCGCCTCGACGTGGCGGACGAGTGTCTGCCCTTCACCGATGGTGATGTGGCCGTTCTCATCGATGAAATCATCGAACGTGTGGCTCATTTGCTTCAATCTCCTCCGACACGAATCGCTGCCACACATCGTGCGTGACCTGGCCTTGCATTGACGACGTTCATCGATGCAGACCCCGAACAGCGTTTTATGTTACTAAGTGGTAACTCCAGCGGTGGCGGTTTCGGTCGACCTCGAGGCCGACTCCATGCTACCGACACGCGCCTGCGTCACTCGCCTTTCAGCAAGTCGACAACCGGAGCGAATGCTTCCATTTGTGTGGGGAAAACCCCGACATAGGACATCGTCGTCCGCGCGCGAACGTTACGGATCTGATCGGCGATTTCCTCGTACGTTCCGAAGGCGAGGTACGGCGACGACAGAATGTCCTCGACCGTGAGCTTGACGTCGACGTCCACGTTGGGCGGATAACCGTTGTCCAGCGCGGCCAACGCCATCTCGGCCATCTGCTCGCGATCGTCGGTGACCACGATGGTGGTGATCGCCCAGTTCAGCTCGATGTCGTCGAACCGATCCCCTGCGGCAGCCCGGATGAGCTCGACGCGCTCGAGAGTCTTCTCGATGGTCATGCCCGACAGCAGCAACTTGCCTTCCTTCGAGGTGCTCGGCACCACGGAGATGATGTCGGCGTGCTTGGCCGCCAGCGCGAGCATCTTGGGGCCGCCGCCGCCGATGCAGATCGGCGGACGCGGTCCCTGACGCGGACGAGGGCTGCCCTTGAGACCGGTGATCGTGTAGTGCTTGCCCTCGTAGTTGCATTCCTGACCGCGCAGCAACACGTCGAGAATGTCGAGGGTCTCTGCGAGCTTTTCGATGCGGACGCCGGGACGGTCGTAGGTGATGCCGGCCTTGTCGTATTCCTCGCGCATCCAGCCCGCGCCGAGTCCGAGTTCGAGCCGTCCGCCGGAGAGCACATCGATGGTTGCCGCGTCCTTGGCGAGCACCGCGGGATGGCGGAAGCCGTTGGCGAGCACCGCCGTGCCGAGCCGAATCTTGTCGGTGGCAACGGCGAGAGCTCCGAGCGCGGCGATCGGCCCGACCTGATTACCGAGATGATCGGGAATCATGAAGCTGTCGTAACCCAGTTCCTCGGCCTGCTGAGCCAGCTTGATGAACTTCCGAGCCCCGCCCTCCTCCGCGTTTCCCTCTCCGCCTGCAGCGAAGCGGAATTTGCGCGGCCCGGGGGTCGCGGCCTCGGCGGAACTCATCTATTGCTCTCCTCTGGGGTCTGGAGCGGCCGGCACCTGGGGTCTGAGGTGGTCGGCACCGGGGGTCTGGGCACACCGTGCGGGCAGTCGGCCGGGGCCGATCCGCGCAGGTCCAAGGCGTCACTCTAGCCGCTCGCGGGAGCGGATCCCACCGACTGGGGGTCGCAGACCACAGGTTTGTGCCCTGCACCAGTTGGCGACACGCCGCGTTGTGACCTGTCCGTTATCCATGACACCGGTCACTGCGCTACCCACGACCCCGATCACGCCGTCGTCCACACCACCCGATCACGAGTGCGGAGGCGTCGGCGCATTCTCGATCAGATCGGCCGCCCACGCCGCCGTCCACTGGGTGGCCGTCGTGCCGGAACCGTCGACGACGAAACTGTTGTACGACGCGTGCACCGGATTGCCCGCCGCCCCGATCAGAATTTGGATGCTCTGCGGAATGTTGCGCAGCGACAGTCCATCCGACGGGGACGCACAGATCAGGTCGCCGGGTGCACAGATCTGATTGGTCCGGTCGTCGAGCGCGCCGAATCCGCCGTCCCGACGCCCCGTCATGGTGATGCCGGGGAGGTCGAGTCCCCCCAGGGCGACCTCGGCTCCGACACCGTCGAGCGGTCCCGGCACGTCGGTACCCGACACTCCGTCGCGGCGGCCGTCGGCGATGAGGGTGACGCCGAGGACACGATCGGCGGAGATGGGTCCGTTACCCGCGCCGATGTCGGCCGCGATGTCGCCGGAGATGACTGCTCCCTGAGAGAAGCCGGCCATGACGAAGTTGGTCAGTGGGCATCGCGCTGCGACGTCCGACATCTTCTGCACCGCAACGTTTTTGCCCTCGGTACGGCTGTTGTTGTACGACTGTTGGCCGTCCGGCGGCAGCGCGATGGGGTTCGAGAACTGTGCGACGTAGGGAACCGTGTAGACGTCCGCGCGAGATCCGGGGAACTGCTCCTGCAGCGGCCGGGTGACGTTGAGCATCAGCGACACCGGATTGGCGGTCGGGTTGTACGGGTCGTCGGTCGACGACGACTCCCACGTACCGGGGATGGCAATGACCTGGACGTCCGGGCAGTCCGCCGGTTGCGAGGTCGGCTGCTCGGGCCCCGGCGGCGGTACCGGTCCCGGTCCGGGTCCGAGACGCCCGGCGAGGAGGTACCACAGGGCCACGATGACGAGCCCGATGATCACCGCGAAGGCGATCACCGGCAGAACTCTGCGTTTACGTTTGGCCATCAGCGCGAACTACGGCGTGCAGTACGTCGCCTGCGCGGCGGC
The DNA here is from genome assembly GCF_040702225.1 of Rhodococcus sp. NPDC080181. NCBI lineage: Bacteria > Bacillati > Actinomycetota > Actinomycetes > Mycobacteriales > Nocardiaceae > Rhodococcus > Rhodococcus sp. NPDC080181. The sequence continues at coordinate 105,702 of NZ_JBFBKN010000016.1, read as the reverse complement.
GATGTAGGTCTGGGCAGCCTGCTGGGCCTGCGTCTCGTTCATCTGCGTTCCGGCTGCACTCGCCTCGACGCCGACGTTCGCGGTGACGTAGGTCGTGATTTCGTCGGCTGCGACGCCCTGCGCCTGCGCGGCACAGATGTAGTTGGCCGTCGACACCGCGATGTCGCCGTTGCCCGCCGGGGTGACGCCCTTGCTCTTCAGCTCGTCGAGGAAACGCTGGCCACGGTTGTCGATCTGGCTCTCCGTCGGCCCCGGGAAGTCGTCCGGCACGGCCTGGGGTTGCTCCGGCGGTGCCGTCGCCGCCTCGCCCGGGCTGGTGGTCGGAGCGACAGTAGTGGTGGTGCTCTCGGCCGCCGACGTCGACGAACTCGCCTCGGTCGTCGTCGCAGCTGCCGTGGTGGTGCTGGTCGGCGCGCCGGTGGCCGTCGAGTCGTCACTTCCACACGCCGCCAGCATCGAGCTCGCCGCCACGGCGAGCACGCCGAGTGACAGAGTTCTGGCCAGAGAATTACGCGTCATCGATCGAAATCCTTCGGTCGTCGGGTCGCAGGCGAGAGTACAGCCACGCTCTGAGAGAACTCTGAAGCCGTGACTGCCTCCGGTCACGGAGCGATCGTGGCCTTGCCGTCCTTGACGGTGATGATGCCGAACTGGAAGTTCTGTTGCTTACCGCCACCGTCGATGTCGAACTGATCGCTGGTGGGGTAGCCGAGGCGGCCACCTTCGTAGCCCACCGATCCCCAGGCGTCGAAGATCGGGCCGTACGGCAAGGACCAGGCTCCGCTGACCGGGCTCCAGTAGATGTTGCCGGTCTCGAACTGATTGAACCGTCCGCCGTCCCGGATGGGGCCGATCTCGTTGGACTTGGGGAACCCGAGAGGTCCACTCTCCCAACCCAATTCACCGTACTTACCGAGAATCATGCCCTGCACAGAATGCACGCCCGCGTCGGGCGAGGTGTAGATCGCGCCGATCTCGAAGCCCTGCACCGAGCCGGGCTTGTTGGGTGTTGCCACCTCGTCGAGCACCGGGTATCCCAGAGGACCGCCCTCGTACCCCTGGGCTGCCCACTCGTCGAGCACGGCACCCTTGACCACATGGGCTCCGGTCTGCGGCGTGAAGTAGACCATGCCGTTCTGGAAGGCGTTGAAGCGGCCGCGGCCGTCGGGAGTGGCGATCTCGCCGGTCTTCGGGAAGCCGAGCGCACCCTCGGGGCCCTTGTTGCCCTGGTAGATGCCGCCGATAGCGCCGGCAACCACCTGCGCCCCGGTGTCGGGAGTGAAGAAGACCCGACCGAACGTGAAGTCCTGAGCTCGTCCGCCTGCCACGTTGTACTCCGCGGTGAGGCAGGGACCCAACCACGAGTTCGCGCCGCTCGCATTGCCGATCATGCCCGCGACACTGCAGGTGGGCTTGTCGACCTCGACGCCGAGTGCCGTGGCGAGCTGCGGCCACAGCTGGTGCAACTCGAACTGCCAGTACGGCCACGAGTGCGTGCCCGACGGGCGGTAGTTGACCTGCGCGGGGATTCCGAGCTGGTTGAGCTTGGTGGCGAAGGTCTGGGAAGTGAGTCGCGAGAGGATCTCGAGCCCCATGCCCGCGTAGTTGGTGCTGACGCCCGGAATCGGCGACGGCTGATCGTACGGGCCGGTCGAGCCGTTGCCACTCGAGATGTAGAGGCTGACGCCCTTGAGCTTGTCGGCCAGCAGGTACGGATCGTGCTGAGCCCACAGCGAGTTGGACGGTGCGCCCCACATGGCCTTGGAGTTGTAGCCGCCGGCGTCGGTCATCGCGTACTGGATGGCCTGCGGCATGCCGAGCGAGGTGGTGGTCAGGATGCCCGACAGCGAACCGGCGAACTTGAAGAAGCCGGGGTTGCGGGCCGCGAGGAACATTGCCGACGTGCCACCCATCGACAACCCGACGACGCCGCGGTTGTCGGTGCTGCGCCAGTCCTTGGCCAGGATGGGCGGCAGCTCCTTGGTCAGGAACGTCTCCCACTGGTAGTTCTTGCCGTTGTCCTGATCGACCCAGTCGGAGTAGAAGCTGGACTGTCCGCCGATCGGCAGCACGACGTTGACGTTCTTGTCGGCGAAGTAGGCCTCGGCGTCTGTCTCGGCCGTCCAGCCGTTCTCCTGGTCGGTCGCCCGGAGTCCGTCCAACATGTACACCTGCGGGAACGTGGCCTGCGGGTTGATGTTCCAGTCACGCGCGAGCAGCAGCTGCACCTGGATGGGCGTTCCCATCGACGGCGACTGGATCCACAGCGCGACGCGGCGATCGGAGAGCCAGTCCACCGAGGTGACGGTCGCACCACCGGTCTGGGTGTAGGCGGGGCCGGTCTGCGCCATCGGGGCGGCATGAGCAACCGGGGCTGCAGTGGCCAACGTCGTCGTCGCGAAGGGAATCATCAGCGCGGAGGCGACAGTCACTGCTGCTGCCGCTCGCCGAGCCCGTGTGCCGGCCGATGGGGTACGACCGAACCGAACAAGCCCAGTGCGCATGATGGTGACTCTCTTTCCTGTGACGACCGAAGGTCTCGTCTCGAGACATGCTTCGTATGTCTTTCTACACGTGCCCGAAGGCCACGAACAGCAGACTCGCTGTGACTGGTGGTGCGAATGTGAATTGGGGAGGCTCGGAGAGCCGGCGCTCGAACCGACAATGCCGCCCGACGCGAGAGCGTGGGGCGGCATTGTCGGAGAGCACGTTACGGAACCGAATCAGGCGTTCAGCGCGTCCAGGATCTGGGTGCGTGCCTTCCACAGCTCGGCACCCCAGTACGGCCAGGCGTGGATTCCGTTGGCCGGGAAGCTGTAGGTCGCCGGGATACCGAGGGTGCCCATGCGGATCTGGAATGCACGGGTGTTGGCGAGCGAGAGTGCCTCGAGCGCCATGCCGTTGGCGGTGTTGTAGAAATCGATCGGCGCGGCCGGGCGGTCGAACTGGCCGGGCAGGCCACTGGCTGCAGAGATGTACAGCGACAGACCCTGCAACCTGGGTGCGAAGACGAACGGGTCGTTGCGCAGCCACGCCGGGTTCCAGGGCGGTCCCCACATGGAGTCGACGTTGAAGCGGCCGGCATCGAGCATCGCGATACGAATCGCCTCACGCATGCCCGGGGCCGAGATGTTCAGGTAACCCGAGAGCGAGCCGGCGAACTTGAACTGGTCGCGGTGGTACGCGGCGAGCGTCAGGGCAGCCGAACCACCCATCGACAGTCCGAGAACACCGTTGTTGTTGCGCGAGACGCCGTAGTTCTCCAGGAACGCCGGGAGCTCCTGCGTCAGGAACGTCTCCCACTTGTAGGTCACTTCCTGGCCGTTGAAGTTCGACGAGGTGTACCAGTCGCTGTAGAAGCTGGACTGTCCGCCGACGGGCATGACCAGCGTCACGTCGTCGTTGGCGAACTGATCCTGCGCGTTGGTCTCGAAGGTCCAGGCGTTGCGATCGTCGCGGGCACGCAGGCCGTCGAGTAGGTAGAGAGCAGCGTTTCCGCCGCGTGCCGCCCACTGGACCTGGACCTTGATCGGACCCATCTCGGACGGGACGATCAGGTCCTCGCGGCCACCGGCCGGGGTCTGATGGACGACGGCAGTGGGGGCAGCGACTGCGACTGCGCCGCCGACGACACCGGCTGCGATCGGCAGAACGAGTGCGGCAGCACCCACGCCGAGCAGGCGCTGACGCCAGCGTGATGACGCCTTCGGGTTACTGCTGAGGCCGGCAAATCGCATGAATCGTGCTCTCTCTCATCTACGCGGTCTCCGCTGTCGTAGCGGCCCCCGGCAATCGAACAGGGCTGACTGACGGCCCATGAGGCCGGGGTGAAGCTGTGGTGTGTCGAAACGTCGAGGTTCTGCTGCATAACAGGCGAACCGCTCGATGGAGGTTATTCCATCGAGCGGTTCCAAGGCAAAACTGTGATCAGCGTCCCAGTTTCGCCTCTGCGAGTTTCTGAAACAGGAGACTATCCTGCGCGGTCCCCGCTGAACAGCCCTGAAAAGTCGTGAAATATCACTACAGGGCCGAAAGCGGGGACTGCGACAGCAAACGCTGCCGGGTGGATCAGTTACCGATGTTGGCGCTCAGGTCCGGTGCCATGACGCGGATCTGCTCGCCCCAGTAGCCCCACTGGTGGGTACCGACGGCCGGGAACGCATACGTGACGTTGTTGGCACCGATGCTCGCCATGCGGATCTGGAACGCACGGCTGTTCGCCAAGGCGATGGCTTCGAGGCCCATACCGTTCGCGGTGTTGTAGTAATCGATGAAGCTCTGCGGGCGATCGAGACCGCCGGGCAGACCGCTGCCTGCGAAGACCCACACGCGCGTGCCGTTGTCACGCAAGCGAGGCGCGAAGACGAACGGGTCGTTGCGCAGCCACGCCGGATCCCACGGCGGGCCCCACATCGCGTCGATGTTGTAGCGGCCGGAGTCCAGCAGGGCCAGGCGCATCGCCTCACGCATGCCGGGTGCGGAGATGTTCAGGTAGCCCGACAGCGAACCGGCATAGCTGAACTGGTCCGGGTGGTACGCAGCCAGCGTGAGGGCTGCGGAGCCGCCCATCGAGATGCCGATGACACCGTTGCGGTTCGGGTTGAAGCCGTAGTTCGCGCGCAGGTTCTCGCGGAGGTTCTGCGTCAGGAAGGTTTCCCACTTGTAGGTGGTCTTCTGACCGTTGAAGTTGGACGGTGCGTACCAGTCGGAGTAGAAGCTCGACTGTCCACCGACCGGCTCGACGACGTTGATGTTCCACGAGGCGAGAACTGCTCCGGCGTCGGTCTCGTGCTCCCAGCCCGAGATGTCGGTCGTGGCGCGCAGGCCGTCGAGCAGGTAGACGACGCGGTTGGTGTTACCGTCCGCTGCCCGCCACACCCGGCTCTTGATCGGGCCCATGCTCGAGTCCGTCCAGACGTCGATGGCGTTGCCGTCGAACGCTGCGTTGGCAGTTGCGCCACCGCCCGCCACGGCCAAGCCCAGTGGTAGCACCACTGCCATCAGCATGGATGTTGCGGCGCGGCGTCCCCAGGAGCCCGCTCGCTTGTCCCCGGACCGGCTCTTCCATCTACCCAGCATGCACTCGACCTCTCAGCAGCTTCGTCACATCGGTTACGCAATCAACGATTGATCTCGCAAGTTCATCATGTATGCGCCCGACCCAGGGTCTGGCGCATACATATCCTCCGCACTTATCGCACGAAGTACGTCGCCCGTTACAGGATCGAGACAGCTCATCTTCGCGTCGAGACCGAATCGGCGCAACCCGGTGATCTTCTCGTGTTCTGTCGGCTAATTATCGGCCTTCAATACAGGTGCCGGAAGATCACATCGCTGTATTTCGTATTTCGGCACCCGGTCGAATCGATAACCGGCATAGAACAACGAACGTTTCACATTCCGGACGAACAGATCCTTCGTCAACGGTGCTCGGTAGGACGTCAGCATTTCCTGGGTGTCCGGGCAGGTCAACGCCACCTGAGCTTCGGTCACCCAGTCCTCGTCCATGTACCAGGGCAGGTACGGATGGATGCCGACCAGTCCCAGATCTGCGACGACCCAGTCCGGGTAGAGGTTCTTGTCGTGACCGATGCGGCCGTTCTCGAGGCGTTCGGTGTGCGATGCCAACGGGTACGCCAGCCCCATCTGATCGATGACCCGCACGTCGAGGCCGACGTTCATGCTCGTCATCCCCAGGTTGAGGAAGTAGACGGTGTGACCGAATCCACCCTCGGGGATCGGGAGGGGCGGCGGGACGACATCCCAGTAGGTGAATTGCGCGGACGGCAGCAGCAATCCGCCGTCCGGGGTGTCGTCGATCGCCTGAACCATCGCCCGCATCCGCGGATAGTCGAGATAGTCCGACGCCAGGATCGGATGAGCGTGCCCGGTGTTGAGCGAATAGAACGCTCGTTCGTCGACGATTCCGCTTCGTCCGACGATCGAGCCCTGGGGCATTCCCGTCGTGTTCGCCGCAATCACAGCCCAGACGACGATCCCACCCCAGACGAATACATCTGCGACGAAAACAGCAGTCGCACGATTACCGGACCATCGTTGCGGGAGCGCGACGGGCAATATCGAAATGGGCAACAGCAGCGTGAACAGGGCGGGCAACAATGTTCGCCCGTGCATGAAATCGCCACCGACTCGAATTGCGTAGACCGCGAGCAACAATCCACTGACGAGCACGAATACGACGACAGCGGTCGGCGTGCGCAACGCGGCGAGCAGGCCGCCCACTGTTCTGGGCAGCGTCGGGCGCACTCGTGTCACCGACAGGGCGGCACCGAGCAGGAGCAGCACCAGCGGGAGCCACAGTAGGTACGGTCCCATCAGGTTGGTCAGATACGCCCACCCTTGCGACCACTTGGCACCGCCGGCGTCCTTGGACACTGCGGTGTTGGGATACGGAAGGCCGTAGTAGCCCATGCGCCAAATTTGGTACAGCACGGGAACCGCGCCCGCGAATGCGAACACGCGCAGCCTCGACAACCACGTCTGTGGGGCGAGGAAAATCATCGCCAGTGCCAGAACCGACACGATGGACAGCTCGGGGCGAACCAGCGGGCCCAGGCCGGCGAAGAAGGCCAGCAGCAGCAGCTCGACGCCACCGCCGCGGCGTTGCCCCCAGCGAACCATCAGCAGCCACAAAACCGCCAGCCAGAAGATGACCAGGCACGTCTCGAGTCCGGACGTGGCGAAGTCGCGGGCCGGCGGTACCGCGATGTACACGAGTACACCGGCGGGGAGGAAGAGAGTGCGTGACGCGGTGCGACCACGCAGGGCGAACGTGCCGATCATCGCGATGACGACGGCTGCTGTGGACAGCACGAGCGCGATCGTCAGCACCACGTACTCGAGCCGGCCGTCGCTGAGCCAGCCGCCCGCGTAGACGAGGTAGGTCCAGATGGTGCTGGTGTTGGTCTCGACCCGCTCGCCCGCGTTGAACACCGGGCCGTTGCCGGCCAACAGGTTGCGGACGGTGCGCAGGACGATCAGGCCGTCGTCGGCGATCCAGCGACGTTCCCAGGCACCCCACAGAAACAGGGCACCGGTGACGACGGTCCCGACCCAGAAGACCGCCCTGGTCGAGACCGCCGGTGCCGGGGTGTCTTCTCGCGTGTCTCGCTGGTCAGGCGAGGTAGACAGCGACACCAACCACTCCGATCCACGCTATGGCGAGTAGCTGGAGAACCCTGTCTCCCAACGCGATCTCTTCGGGTTCGCCTGCCTCGCCGCCGTCTACGTCCACTGCGTATCGCAGGATTGCGATAGTAAACGGAATCATCGAGATGGCGAACCAGTTGGAGTCCGTTTCGGCGTCCTGTTGAAAAGCCCACAGGCCGTAGCAGATGACGACGGCCGTCGCGGACAGCGTCCACACGAAGCGCAGATATGTCGTGGTGTAGTTCTCGAGCGACTTACGGATCTTCGCCCCGGTGCGTTCGGCCAGTTGCAGCTCGGCGTAGCGCTTGCCCGCCGCCATGAACAGCGAGCCGAACGCCATGATCAGCAGGAACCACTGCGAGAGCGGGATCGAGGCAGCGACGCCACCGGCGATCGCGCGGAGCAGGAAGCCAGAGGAGACGATGCAGATGTCGAGCACGGCCTGGTGCTTGAGGCCGAAGCAGTACGCCAGCTGGATGACGATGTAGACGCCGATGACCAGCGCGAGCTTCCAGTTCGCGAAGAACGACAGGCCGACCGCGAGTCCGAGCGACACCACGGCCATCGCGTAGGCGATCGTGACGGGCAGGACTCCTGCAGCGATCGGCCGGAACCGCTTGGTGGGGTGCGCGCGGTCGGCCTCGACGTCCATGGCGTCGTTGACCAGGTAGACACCGGAGGCGGCGAAGCAGAACACGATGAACGCGAGCGCGACGGACAGCAGCACGTCGCGATCGGTGACCGAGCCTGCCGCCAACGGCGCGGCCAGGACCAGCACGTTCTTGACCCACTGACGCGGGCGAAGCGCCTTGACGATGCCGTCCGCCAGATTCTTCGGCGGTGCGCCTACGGGTGCGGCATCCTCGCTCATTTGTCTCCTTCGAACTTCACGACGGCAGCAGCCGTCAACGCGCCGAGTGCAGATCCGGCCAGCACGTCGGTGGGGTAATGGACTCCGAGCACCAAGCGCGAGAGCAACATGGGTGGGACGAGGACCGCCGGTAACGGTAGCCCGGTCACGCGGCCGAGGAGAACCGCAGCCGCTGTGGTGGATGTCGCATGTGACGACGGGAAACTCAGCTTGCTCGGCGTCGAGACATTGATCCGGACGGCCGGATCGTGGGGACGTGGCCTGCGCACGATGCGCTTGATGACGATGGACGCGGCATGCGATCCGACGGCACCGACGGCCACCGACGCCCACTGGCGTCGCCGCGGCGCGTCCAGAGCAGCGCCGATACCTGCGATCGCCACCCAGCCGAGGGCATGTTCGCCGAAGTGCGACATCCCGCGCGCAACGGTGATCGCACCGGGGGCGCTACCGACCGTGGCCTGCACCTTCTCGAGGATGCGCACTTCGGTCGGCACCTCGGTCTGGCCTTTACGCCTGGTAACGAAAGACACGTTCCCACGTTTCCTTACTGGTCAGGTGCGGCACGGCATCACGGTAGCGGGCCTTGAGAGCAGGGAATTCGGCTGCCAACTGTTTGCGCAACGACAGCGCTTCCTTCAGCAACGCCGCGGCCTGCGCGCGGTCGCGCTTGCGGTAGACGACGCCCCGACCGTCCGCGGTGGTGACGGTGACGCCGTCGACCTGGGACAGCAGGAACCAGCGTGCGTCGAGAGTCGGCACGTTGAGCTGCGGACGCTCGTGGTGCTGCTCGTGCGCAGGCTTGACGTTGTGCAGCAAGCCCTTGGCCAGACGACGGACCTTGGAGATCGGGTTGGTCGGCAGGCCGACGGCTCCGACTTCCTCACCCGATGCGAGCGGCAACTCCGTGGAACTGCCGACAACGACGGCGTCCGGGAATTCCTTGCGCAGTGCATGCACCGTCGGCAGCGCCGTGGGCAGAATCTCGAGGATGTGCTCGGGACCGGCCAGGAAGTCACGGATCGCAAGGTTCTGGATGGCGACCGTCGAGTACTCGAGGCACAGCAGGTGTTTGACGGTGGCCTTGATGGTGTCGAGCACCAGGCCCTTGCCGTCGCCGGGCATGTGCAGCGACGCGACAACGAGACGGTTGCGCAGGTGGAAGTACGCCTGCCAGTCGATGGCGTCGTCCTTGTCGCTCCACGCCATGTGCCAGATCGCGGCACCCGGCAGCGTCACCGTCGGGTAGCCGGCTTCGCGTGCGCGCAAGCCGTATTCGGCGTCGTCCCACTTGATGAACAGGGGCAACGGCTGCCCGAGTTCCTCGGCGACGACGCGCGGGATCATGCACATCCACCAGCCGTTGTAATCGACGTCGATGCGGCGGTGCAGCAGCTTGCTGGTGCGCAGCGGGTCCTCGGAGAAGTCGTGGTCGTATTCGACGTTCTGCGCGCCGGTCCACATGAAGTTCCCGCGGTCGATCACTTCACCCATGACGTGCAGGTGACTACGCGCCTGCAGATTCAGCATCTGGCCGCCGACGAGCGTGGGCACCTTGGCGAAACGCGACATCGCCAACGCCCGCAGAATCGAGTCGGGCTCGATCTCGATGTCGTCGTCCATGAACAGAATGTGTTGGCAAGCAGTGTTGTTCAGCGCCTCGTACATGATCCGGCTGTAGCCGCCGGACCCACCGAGGTTCGCCTGATCGTGGATCGCGAGACGGCCACCGAGCGCAGCAGCGGCCTCGTCGAAGCCGGGTTCGTCCTTTGCCTTGCGGGTGCCCTGATCCGGCATGATCACGGCCTGGATCACGTCGAGCACCAACGGGTCCGAGCCAAGGGCGACAAGCGCTTTGACGGCGTCGGTGGGTCGATTGAACGTGGGGATGCCGACGGCGACGGTCGCCTCACCGGGAGCGTCGATCGGCGCGTACCAACCGGCGCTTTCGAGGACCACCTCGGAATCGGAGGTGATGTCGAACCAGATCCACCCGCCGTCCTCGAACGGGCCGAGGTCGATCAGAAACTCTTGCGCCGCATCGCCGTCCACAGCCTCGCGGCCCTCGACGTGGATGCGCGACGCATCGGCCTTGGACCGGTAGACGTCGATTCGGCAGTGACCGGACACCTCGACGCGCAGCACCACGGACTTCAGGACGCTGTAGCGCCGCCAGTAGCTCGCCGGGAATGCGTTGAAGTAGGTGCAGAACGACACCTCGGACTCGCCGCCGATGGTGAGCGAGGTACGCGAGAGCGAGTGCGCGCGTTTGGCATTGGTGGTCGCTTCTTCGAGGTACAGCGTGCGCACGTCGAGCGGCTCACCCGAACGGGGCAGCAGAACACGCTGCAACAGCGATATTCCGAGGACCGGCGCGACGTCTGCCACCCCGTCCTCGAGCAGATGCTTGGCGGTCATTTGTCCCCCGCCAGGGCGGTGCCGGTCTCGAAGTGCGGGGCCAGGGTGTTGTCGTACATGTTCAGTGCGCTCGCGATGGCCATGTGCATGTCGAGGTACTGGTACGTGCCGAGTCGACCACCGAACAGCACACCGTTGGAGGCCGTCTCGGCCTTCGCGCGGTTGCGGTACGCCTCGAGCTTCTGCCGGTCGTCGGGGGTGTTGATCGGGTAGTACGGCTCGTCGCCGCTCTCGGCGAAACGTGAGAACTCGCGCATGATGACCGTCTTGTCGGTCGGGTACTCACGCTCGGGATGGAAATGGCGGAACTCGTGGATCCGAATGAACGGCACGTCGCCGTCGTTGTAATTCATCACCGGCGTTCCCTGGAAATCGCCGACCGGGAGCACCTCGGTCTCGAAATCGATGGTGCGCCAGCCCAGTTCGCCCTCGGAGTAGTCGAAGTATCGATCCAGCGGCCCGGTGTAGACGATCGGGGCGTCAGGGCTCTCGGCGACCAACTCGTCGCGTACATCGAACCAGTCGGTGTTCAGGCGGACGTCGATCTTCTCGTCGCGTGTCATGTTCTCGAGCCACGCGGTGTAGCCGTCGACCGGCAGCCCCTCGTAGGTGTCGTTGAAGTAGCGGTTGTCGAAGGTGTAGCGCACCGGCAACCGGGTGATGTTGCCCGCGGGCAGTTCCTTCGGATCGGTCTGCCACTGCTTGGCCGTGTAGTCCCGGATGAACGCCTCGTAGAGCGGACGTCCGATCAGCGAGATCGCCTTCTCCTCGAAGTTCTGCGCGTCCTTGGAGTCGAACTCACTGGACTGATCCTCGATCAGGGCCCGCGCCTCGGCCGGGGAGAAGAACTTTCCGAAGAACTGCGAGATCAGCCCCAGGCCCATCGGGAACTGGTACGACTGACCGTTGTGCAGCGCGAAGACGCGGTGCTGGTAGCCCGTGAAGTCGGTGAACTGGTTGACGTAGTCCCACACGCGCTTGTTGGACGTGTGGAACAGGTGCGCACCGTACTTGTGGATCTCGATACCCGTCTCGGGCTCGGCTTCCGAGTACGCGTTGCCGCCCAGGTGGTGCCGGCGGTCGAGAACGAGAACACGCTTGCCCAGCTGGGACGCCGCCCGTTCTGCCACGGTCAGACCGAAGAACCCGGATCCGACGACGATGAGGTCGTAGCGGCCGGTCGCGGTGGCGTCGGAAGAGGTGGTCTCGGGGCTTACAGCAGTCACGGGCAACCAGGGTATCCGACGATCGTGACGGCTCCACCCCGCCAGGCACCGCCCGGCCGGTCCGGTGTCAACCTGGCAGGCGTCGGAGCAGGTAGGTATCCATCACCCAGCCGTGCGCCTCTTTGACCTCGGCGCGGGCGCGGCGAATGTCGTCGAGCACGTCGTCGAGCGGCCCGGCCACCAGCTTCTCGTCGGTCGTACCCAGGTTGGCTCCCCAGTGGATGCCCCACCCTGCGCCGGTCAACGCACTGCAGGCAAGGTTGCCGTCGAGCATGACGACGAGGTTGTCCAGCCCTGCTGCGACGTCGCCGGCCAGGTTCCTGCCGGTGGTGATGACGATCGGGCCCCCGATGCGATTGAGCACGAGTCGATGACTCGCCGCCAGCATGGACACGCTGGAGATGCCGGGTGTGACATCGAACTCGATGTCGCCGCGCAGTGCAGCCAACCGCTCGACGACGCGGATGGTGCTGTCGTAGAGCGCCGGGTCGCCCCAGACGAGAAACCCGACGACGGTGCCGTCGGCGAGACCGTCGAGCACGTCGGCGTACGCCCGGGCGCGGGCGTCGTGCCAATCGAGGACGGCGGTCTCGTACTGCCGAGGTGACCGGTCGCGTGGGGGGTCGGGCACCTCGATGACCCGGTAGCTGCCACCGTGGTGGCGCTCGAGGATCTCCTGCCTGGCTGCTGCCAGATCCCCGACGGACGCGCCCTTGTCGGCCACGATGAACACGTCCACGGCCCGCAGCTTCTCGACGGCCTGGACGGTCACCTGGTCCGGATGTCCACCGCCGATGCCGATCAGATGGATTTTCACGAGCGGTCCCGGCAGGCGTCGTACAGGTGGGATTCGGCGACGACGCGACGAGCGAGAGCAGGACCGACGAGGATCACTGCGGCCTGACGCAGGCCGGCGGCCTCGACCTGGTCGGCGATGTCGGCCAGAGTGCCGCGCAGAACCATCTCGTCGGGCTTGCTGGCATGGAAGACGACCGCGGCGGGGCAGTCCGAGCCGTAGAACTGCGCCAACTCGTCGGCGATGATGCGGGTGCGAGTGATGGCCAGATGCAAAGCCAACGTCGCGCGAGTGGCCGCGAAATTGGCCAGCGCCTCGGTGTCCGGCATCGCCGTCGAGCGGGCCTGCGCGCGAGTGAGGACCACCGATTGCGTCACCTCGGGAACGGTCAGCTCGACGCCCAACGTGGCCGCAGCGGCCGCGTAGGCGGGCACTCCCGGGGTGACGTCCCACGGCACACCCGCGGCGTCGAGTCGAGCCGACTGTTCTGCGATCGCGGAGTAGAGGGAAGGGTCACCCGAGCACAGGCGTGCGACGTCGTCCCCGCGCTGGTCGGCCGCGACGAGTTCGGCGGTGATGGCATCGAGATCGAGCTTCGCGGTGTCGACCAGGCGAGTACCGGCCGAGCAATGTTCGAGGATCGCGTCGTCGATGTAGGTACCGGCGTAGACACACACCGGACTGGATCGCAGGAACCCGACGGCCCGCAGCGTGAGCAGGTCTGCCGCTCCGGGTCCGGCTCCGATGAAGTGCACAGTCACAGGTGGAAAGCGTAGGGGGCGGGAGTGGAGCCTGCGGAATGACCCATGAAGGCGGGAGTGGAGCCTGCGGAATGACCCAGGAATGCAAGCCCCGACGCGCCGCGCCATTGGAACTTCCCGGCTGTGGCTAACTGTCAAGCTAAGGTTTAGCCTTGTGTCTGATGGGACTCATGTTGCTGATGTGATTCATATTGTTCAGCAGTGGGAGATCCTACGACGCGTACCTACCACCAACCAGGGAGTACCGCCTTGCCGAACCGTCGAACGAAGCCGTCGATCGTTCTCGGTGCTGTCGCACTACTCGCCGTCGCGACCCCGTTTGCGGTCGCTGGGCTGACAGACAGCACGACCACCGGAGTTCGACCGGCCAACGAGACAACCCCGGTCACCGTGCCGACGAAGATCGTCGAGACCGCGCTGAGCGCAGCACCGGACATCGTCATTCCGCTGCAGGAGCTCACCGGCCTGCCGCTGCCCGATCTGCGGCTCTCCGATCTGAAATACCTGCCGCTGCCGGACTCCATCGTGATCCCGCCGATCGAGATTCCCGACATCCCGGGTCTCACGACGCCGGCTCCGGGTGGCGCAACCGCGCAGGCCCCGATCCCCAGGGTGGACGCCTCGGCACCGGTCAATCCTGAAGCTGCCGACCCCACCGGGCCGCCGCTCGGAGCGGCAGTCAAGGAGATCTCGCAGGACACCCCGTTCAGCATGGTGGCGTTGACCTCCGAGCAGCTGAACGGCGCGAGCGCACAGGTTCGACGTCAGCTCGAGGACGGATCCTGGGGCCCGTGGCTGCAGACCGCACCGGTGGATACCACTGCGAGCGACGCCGTTCCCGCTGCGGAAAAGCAGGGCACCGAACCGATCTTCGTGGGGCTCACCAAGGCCGTGCAGGTGCTGTTGACTCCGCTGACGAGCAGCGCTGCTCCCGAAAGCTTTGCAACGCCGCCGGTTCCGGAGGTCCCGGTTGTTCCGCTGCCTTCCGATGCCACTGCACCTGCTCCCGCCGTTGCGGAGCAGCCTTTGGGCTACACACCCGCGTCGTCGAGCAAGCCGCTGCGCCAACAGGATCCGGCACCGACAGAGCCTGCTGCGCCCGAAGCCGCTCCTGAGGTGTCGGCCGAGCAGTTGGCGTCGGCAGTGAGCGACATCAGCGCCGTGCTCATCACCCCCGGCACGTCCCCCGCCGATTCGGCGTTGAGCGACCTCGCTACTCCGGTGGCGGGCGATGCAGGTCCCAACGTCATCACCCGCGCCCAGTGGGGTGCCGACGAGTCGATCCGTTGCGCCAACCCGACAATCGACGATTTCATCGGCGGTGCCACCGTGCACCACACCGCGGGCAGCAACGACTACTCGAAGTCCGAGTCGGCCGAGATCGTCCGCGCCATCTACGCGTACCACGCGCAGACTCTGGGCTGGTGCGACATCGGCTACAACGCACTCGTCGACAAGTACGGCCAGATCTTCGAGGGTCGCGCCGGCGGCTTGGACAAGCCGGTCCAGGGTGCGCACGCCGGTGGATTCAACGAGAACACCGTCGGAGTGGCCATGATGGGCGACTACTCCACTCAGGATCCGTCGCAGGAGACCGTCGATTCGGTCGGCAAGTTCCTCGGCTGGCGACTCGGCAAGGCCGGTCTGGATCCCAAGGGGACCACGACGATGACCTCCGAGGGAACGGATTTCACGTTCATCGGCAAAGGCAAGACCGTCGACCTGCCGGTGATCTTCGGTCACCGCGACGTCGGCAACACCGAATGCCCCGGTGACGCCGGATACGCCAGGCTCGGGGAGATCCGCGACATCGCGGCCGCGAACCTCGGCGGTGGCGGCGATGTCACACCGGCAGCACCCGAGACCGCGCCCGATGCCACCGCACCGGATACCGCGGTGACCGACCCGGCACCGTCACGCCCGGGCACGGACGTCAGTTCGACTCTGGGCGAGAACATCCCGGCCCTGGTCGCAGAATTGCAGCGCCTGGCGTCGACGAGCCCCGTCGCGCAGAAGTGGTTGTCCTCGGGCGGCGAAACCGGCGCTCTCGGCGTACCGGTCAGCGGCCTGGTTCAGGTCAGCGGCGGCCGCGAGAAGGCGCAGTTCCAGAACGGCGAGATCATCACCAACATGGCCGGCCAGGCCGTGGCCGTCATCGGCAAGATCTTCCAGCAGTACCTGCAGCAGGGCGGTGTCGACGGCGTCCTCGGTCTGCCGCTCACCGACGAGTTCAAGGTGCCGGAGGGCTTCCGAACGGACTTCGAGAACGGTTCGCTCATCTTCAACGAGCTCACCGGCATCGTGACCACGGTCATCAAGACGTACAACGACACCTACAACGCAGAAATGCAGAAGCCGGTCGCCGCGCCGGTGGAGCCGGCACCTGTTGCCGAGCCCGCTCCGGAGCCCGCACCCGCGGGCTGAGTTCAGACAGTCGACAAGGGCCGAGTCACCGTGGTGACTCGGCCCTTGTCGTGTTCGATGCGCCGCTCTATCAGCGAATCACCACCAGCGTTCGAGTACCTGCGCCACTCCGTCGTCTGCGTTGGTGACGGTCACTTCGTCCGCGGCGGCGACGGCGGCCGGATGCGCGTTGCCCATGGCGACGCCCAGGCCGACCATCGACAGCATCGGGACGTCGTTGGGCATGTCCCCGAAGGCGACGATATCGGCGACGTCCACGGACAGCGTCTCGGCGACCTTCGCCAGGCCCGACGCCTTCGTGACGCCCGGCGCCGACAGTTCGATGAGCCCGTTGTCGGTGGAGAAGGTCAGGTCGGCGCGGCCGGAGATCAGCGGCGAGAGAATGTTTGCCATATGGCCGCTGGTCGATCCCGACAGACGTATCAGCAGCTTCACCGCGGGGACGTCGACGACGTCGTCCTCGGACATCTCGACGTTGTCGGGATTGAGCCACGCGTGCTCGTAGCCGGGCGAGCTGACGAACTGCGGCGTCGCCGCGTCGTGCGCCGATCGACCGACGCGCTCGGCCGCGAGACCGCAGCCGGGTAGCGCGCGGTACGCGACGTCGGCCAGCCACTGCAACGTCTCGACATCGAGGGTCTCCGCACTGAGCACGCGATCGGTGGCCGCGTCGTAGATGACCGCACCGTTGGCGCACACCGACATCGGCGCGTATCCGAGACCGTCGACGACGGGGTGGATCCACCGCGGCGGCCTGCCGGTGGACAGCACGAACGGCACTCCGTCCGCTACGACGGCTGCGACAGCTCGCTTGGTGCGTTCACTGACACGTTCGTGCTGGTCGAGCAGGGTCCCGTCGACATCGCTGGCGACGAGGCGAGGGGCGAGGCGGGTGGTGTTCGGCGCGTTGGTCATCGTGACGTCATTCTGCCCTAGTGTCGAAGGACCCTGTTTTCGACATGCACGTCTTCGATGTGGAAGGAACGGTAGATGACATCCGTGAACCGTCAGATCCGCTTGGCTCAGCGGCCCGTGGGGCGTCCCGACGAGTCGACGTGGGATCTCACCGAGGAACCCATCCCCACCCCGGGCGACGGGGAATTCGTCGTCACCGTCGACTACGTCTCCCTCGATCCCGCCATGCGCGGTTGGCTCAACGATGCGCGCTCGTACGTGCCTCCCGTCGGCATCGGTGAGGTGATGCGTGCTCATGCCGTCGGCCGCGTCCTCGAGTCCCGGCATCCGGATTACGCTGTCGGCGAAGTCGTTTCGGGCTCGTTCGGCGTCACCGAGCATGCGATCTCGGACGGGTCGGGAGTGCAGAAGGTCGACGAATCGATCGCACCGGCACCCACCTGGCTCGGTGCCCTCGGCTTCCCGGGATTGACGGCCTACTTCGGGTTGATGGACGTCGGCAAGCTGGCCGAGGGCGACACCGTCGTCATCTCCGGGGCGGCTGGCGCCGTCGGCAGCATCGCGGGTCAGATCGCGAAAGCCAAGGGAGCCACCGTGATCGGGATTGCCGGCGGACCCGAGAAGTGCGCCTGGCTCACCGAGGAGCTGGGCTTCGACGCGGCGATCGACTACAAGAACGAGTCGGTGTACAAGGCCCTGAAGGCCGCCGCACCGAAGGGCATCGACGTCTATTTCGACAACGTCGGCGGCGAGATTCTCGATGCGGCGCTCTCGCGCCTGCGTAAGGGTGCGCGAGTGGTGTTGTGCGGGGCCATCTCCGGCTACAACGCCACCGAACCGCAGCCCGGACCCGCGCACTACCTGTCCCTGCTGATCAACCGTGCGTCGATGACCGGGTTCATCATCTTCGACTATCTCGACCGCTACCAGGAAGGCGTCGACGCTCTGTCGGAGCTGCTCACCAGCGGCAAGATGACCGCGCGCGAGCAGATCGAGATCGGCGGAATCACGGCGTTCGGATCGACGCTCAACCTGTTGTTCGACGGTGCCAATACCGGCAAACTCGTCCTCGAGGTCGGCGAACGTACCCACGATTCGGAATTATGAGGACGACTCGTTCGTTGAACCCCACGTATCGCTCGATAGAGAACTAGGAGAGCACATGTCTGCAGCCACCGAAACCGCCATTCTCGCCGGAGGATGCTTCTGGGGAGCCGAAGAGCTCGTCCGCAAGCTGCCCGGGGTGGTCTCCACTCGCGTCGGCTACACCGGCGGTGAAATCCCCAACGCGACGTACCGCAACCACGGCAACCATGCCGAAGGCCTCGAAGTGGTCTACGACCCCACCCAGACGTCGTACCGGGATCTGCTGGAGTTCTTCTTCCAGATCCACGATCCCACCACGAAGAATCGTCAGGGCAACGACATCGGAGCCAGCTACCGCTCGGCCATCTTCTACCTGAACGACGAGCAGAAGCGCCTGGCCGAGGACACGATCGCCGATGTCGACGCGTCTGGCCTGTGGCCGGGCAAGGTCGTCACCGAGGTGACCCCGGCAGGAGATTTCTGGGAAGCCGAGCCCGAGCACCAGGACTACCTGCAGAAGTACCCCGAGGGCTACACCTGCCACTGGGTTCGCCCGGACTGGAAGCTGCCGCGTCGCGCAACCGCCTAGGAGCGGCTGCGCCGCATGTGCATGGAACTTCGTAGCCTGCTACGAAGTTCCGTGCACATGGGTAGGCGTAACGCCCATTCCGGACGGCCGACGGTCCACAGGTAGAACTACCGCGCACATGGAAGCCGAACTTGCGACACTGATCCGGTGACACCCGACAGAACCCCACGGTCGATGGCCGACGTCCTTCGTTCGCCGCGCTTCTGGCTCGCTCCGATCCTTGTCGTCTCGACCCTCATGTCGTTTCTCGCGGCCCTGTATCTGGGCGGCGTTCTCGATCCACGGGGCAACTTGCACGATCTGCCCATTGCGATCGTCAACCAGGACGAGGGCGACACCCTTGCGGGTGAGCAACGCAATATCGGCAACGACATCGTCGACGGATTGATTCAGAACGTCGATTCCGAGAAGGTCGCGTTCCGCGAGGTCGGCCCTGCGCAGGCCGAATCGTTGTTGTCCACGGCCGAGGTCTACGGCTCCATCGTCATCCCCAGTGATTTCACCAAGAGAATGGGAATCCTGGCCGAGGGCAGCATCATTCCCGGTGATATCGAGAAGCCGATCATCACCGTCTACACCAATCCGCGGGCGGGTAGCTTCGGGATGTCGCTCGTGACCGGAGTGGCCACTCCTGCCTTCGAATCGGTGAATCAGACCGTGGGCCAACAGATCACCGATCAGGTTCGCCAGCAGCTCGGCGACACTCCACTGGCCGGCGCGAGCGCACTGACGTTGGCGCAGCCGATCAATGTGATTGTTGCCCAGCACGATCCACTGCCCGACGGTACCGGCGGTGGCCTGTCTGCGTTCTACTACGCGCTACTGCTCGTCTTGGCGGGATTCACCGGTGCGACCATCGTCAGCACCCTCGTCGACGGCTTGTTGGGGTTCACTCCCACCGAAATCGGCCCGAAGTACATCCACCGCGGACCCACCCGGATCAGCCGGTTCCAGACGCTGTTGGTCAAGTGGCTGGTGATGTTCGTTCTGGCCATGCTCGTATCCGCCCTGTACCTACTGATCAGCCACTTGCTGAGCATGCCCATCACCCATGCGTGGACCCTGTGGATGTACGGCGCGTTCGCGATCACCGCCGTCGGATTCACGGCGCTGGCGGTGATGTCCGCATTCGGCACAGCAGGGTTGCTGGTCAACTTGGCCGTCTTCATCATCCTGGCCCTGCCGTCCTCGGGTGGCACGATTCCTCTCGAGGCGAGCCCGCCGATTTTCACGTGGCTGGCCCAGTTCGAGCCGATGCATCAGATCTTCCTCGGCACCCGATCGATCCTGTACTTCAACGCCTCGCCCGACGCCGGCCTGCTGCATTCGGTGGGTATGACGTCCCTCGGACTGCTCATCGGGCTCGTGTTCGGCCTGGTATTCACCCTTCTCTACGACCGCAAGGGCCTCGACAGAAGCCTCGATTCTCCGGGTGTCATCAGCTGACGCCGGTACACTCGATCCAATGCTTGCTGTCAACCCAGCCGGGAGCGTCGCACCTCGACGGGCCGTCCGCGCTTACCTCGACGTCGCCATCGTCGTTCTCGTGCTCGTGGGCACCAACCTCATCGCACACTTCACCACGGTGTGGGCGAGTATCGCGACGGTTCCGATCGCCGCCGTTCTCCTGGTGATCCTGTCGAACCGTCGCGGACTCGGATGGGCCGAGCTGGGACTGTCGCCCAAGCAATGGAAGACGGGTTCGCTCTACGCACTCGGTGCCGTCGGCATCGTCCTGACCGTCATCGCCATCGGTGCATTGCTGCCGATGACGCGGCCCTTCTTCATGGCCGATCGCTATGCCACCATCTCCGCGGCGCTGGTCGCCTCGATGATCGTCATCCCGCTGCAAACGGTCATCCCGGAAGAACTCGCGTTCCGTGGAGTGCTGCACGGCACGTTGGGCCGCATCTACGGTGCACGCGGAGTCTTCGCGGCAGGGTCCCTGCTCTTCGGTCTGTGGCACATCGCGTCCTCGCTCGGCCTGACCGCAGGGAACGTGGGACTCAGCGGATTTCTCGGCGGCGGGCTGTTCGGGCAAATCGTCGGGATCGCGCTCGCAGTCGTCGCGACCGCAGCAGCCGGGGTCGTCTTCACCTGGCTGCGCAGCCGAAGCGGGAGTCTCATCGCACCCATCGCCCTGCACTGGTCGTTGAACGGACTCGGCGCACTGGCCGCAGCCCTCGTGTGGCACGCATCGACGAGCTGAGCGACATAAAAGACGAGCTGCACCAATACCTTCGGATCGCTCGCCAGAACATGCTGTGGAAGCTCGACGGCCTCACCGAATACCAGAAGCGACGACCGATGACGCCGACGGGAACCAACCTCTTGGGGTTGGTCAAACACCTCGCCATCGTCGAATACGGCTACTTCGGCCTCACGTTCGGTCGTGAGTTTCCAGCTCGTTTCGCGGAATTGGAAGCAGAGGGCATGGCCCGGCTGAATTCCGACATGTGGGCCACCGCCGAAGAATCGTCGGAATCCATTGTCGCCCTGTACCGCGAGGCGTGGACGTATGCCGACAAGACCATCGATTCACTCGACCTGGATGCAGCGGGACGCGTCCTGCACTGGCCTGCGGACAAACAAGAAGTGACGTTGCATCGCGTACTGGTGCATCTGTGCATCGAAACGAATCGACATGCCGGACACGCAGACATACTGCGCGAATTGATCGACAACTCCGTCGGACTGCGCCTCGGCAACGAGAACATGGCCGACGGCGACGCAGCATGGTGGGCACAGTACCGATCCGAGTTGGAAACCGTTGCTCTAGAGGCTGATCAAGCCCGTCCCGCCGACTGAGCTATTTTCGGCTCGACGGCTATTTTCGCGGTGTACCTGTCCAACCGCGATCGATGACCCGATTCAGCGCGACGACAGCCTGCGCGGAAATCCCGGGCAGTGATCACTGTCCGTCTACCGTTCTTTTTCTCGATTCTCACGGCCTTCCCGGAGCGCAGCTTCGATACCGGTGTCGCCCCTGCTATCGAAGCGAAGACCCCAGCCTGCCCGATCGCGCATCGGATGCACGTCCGACACGGATGTACCCCAAAATGTCTTCGGCAATAATCTGCGCCCGCGGCCAACCACGCGTTGCCCACGCATCGATGCCACGATCCCCGGTGTGGAAGGGGGTGGAATTACCAGGAGAGGGGCAAAGTTTCGGTGAGCGAGACGTGTCAGGAATTTCCGGCCATGGCGATTGTCGGCGCCCACGTGCTTAACAACGAGACCGCCACCGAAACCGAGCTGAGCCCCAAGTCCCGGGTCCGCGAGCTGACCGAGCAGATTCTCGAGCAGGGCACCACCGAGGGGGCCGAGTATCAGGGTCTGCCTGTCGTGCTGTTCACGATCACCGGGGCGAAGTCCGGCAAGAAGCGGTACGTGCCCTTGATGCGCGTCGAAGCCGACGGCAAGTACGCCATGGTCGGTTCCAACGGTGCCGGTGCCACGAACCCGTCGTGGTACTACAACATCAAGGCAAACCCCACCGTCACGGTGCAAGACGGGACGAAGGTTCTCACCCTCCAGGCCCGCGAGCTCGACGGGGCCGAGCGCGAGAAATGGTGGACGCTAGCCGTCGAGTCCTTCGCTCAGTACGCCGAATTCCAGTCCCAGACAGACCGGCAACTCCCCGTCTTCATCCTGGAGTAACCCCGGCTGTGATCCCACTTCACGCCCCGTGCACGGGCGACACCCGACGTTAGGAACAGCCTTGAAGATCGGAATCTCCACCTTTGTCACCGACGACGGGATCGACCCGGTGTCGCTGGCTCGCGCCATCGAGGAGCGTGGATTCGACTCGCTGGTTGTTGCCGAGCACACTCACATCCCAGCCAGTAGGGAGACGGCGTTTCCCACCGGCGAAGAGATGCCCGACTTCTACTATCGGACGCTCGACCCCTTCGTCACTCTGGCAGCGGCCGCAGCGGTGACATCGAAGATCGAGCTGGTCACCGGTATCACCTTGCTCATCCAGCGTGATCCCATCACCACTGCAAAAGAATCCGCCAGTATCGACCTGATCTCACGGGGCCGGTTCGTATTCGGCGTGGGAGCGGGTTGGATCCTCGAGGAGATCCGCAACCACGGCACCGACCCGAAGACACGGGGTGCACTGTTGGACGAGCAGATCGAAGCAATCAAAGCCCTGTGGACGAACGAGCCGGCCGAGTATCACGGCAAGCACGTCGATATCGAACCCTCCTACCTCCGTCCCAAGCCGGTGCAGACACCGCACCCCCCGATATTCATCGGCGGTGCCTCCGATGCGACGGTGAAGCGCGTCATCCGGCACGACGCCGGGTGGATAGCCAACCCACAGCCCGTCGATGTCATGTCCGCGCGCATCGATGCGATGCGCGAAGGACTCGGGCACGACGTTCCGTTGCTACAGTTCGGCACCCCCGCGGATCCCGAGTACTGGCAAGCCTGCGAAGAGTTGGGATTCGGGCAGCTTGCGCTCATGCTGCCCACCGCGCCGCACGACGAATCGTTGAAAATCCTCGACGAGTACGCCGCGCTGGCGTCCGCGTACCGCGGGAGATAAGACCCTGGGCGCGTTCGGAAGTCGCGCCTCCACCCACACCGATCCCCGCACCGATCCGGTGCGGGGACCGACCGAGCTTGCGTTCAGGAACCGGACGGCGCTGCCGGCGGTGCGGGAGGCGTCGCACCGTCAGCGGGTGCCGGCGGCGCGGGCGGAGTTGCGCCATCGGCCGGTGCCGGCGGCGCGGGCGGAGTTGCGTCATCGGCCGGTGCCGGCGGCGCGGGCGGCGTCGCTCCGTCTTCTGGTGCGCACACCGCTCCCGGGCCACCTGCGCCCGGCCCACCCTTACCCGGACCACCATCGGCCGGTCCGCCCTTGCCCGGACCACCCGCGGGCGGGGCAGGCGGAGTTGCGCCGTTATCCGGCACGGCCGGAGTTGTTCCGTCCGCGGGTCCCGGTGGCGTCGGAACCGCGGGGACCGTAGATCCGTCGCCGGAATCCGTCGCCTCGGGGCTTGCCGGAACAGCAGGCACGTCCGACCCGCCGCCGCCATCGGTTCGCTGTCCGAGGGCAGACGACGACGCCACGGTCGACACGCCAGGCGAGGCGTCGGGTCCGGTGGCTGCGAACACAGCCGCGGTCACCAGGGCTCCGATGGCAAGTCCCGCTGCTGCGGTCGCGGCCAGCGGCACACGTCCCTTCCACCGCTTGGGCTTGTTCTCCCGAGCGGTGCCGGGCTCGGGGTTCGATGCGGCGGGAATCGGTTTGGTCTGATCGTTCACGTTCACTCCTTGTTCGGACTGCGTCGTTCGTTTCGGTCTGTCTCCGACACTGCCGCCGTTAGCTGAAGTCACCCTGAAGCCGAGCGCATCTTCAGGATCACTTCAGCTGGTGGGTGACAATCGAGGCATGACATACAGTTCTGCTCCCCGGGTGATGGTGGTGGAGGATTCGTTACCCATCAGGGAAGCGCTGGTGGCGGCGTTCGAGGACGCGGGGTTCACCGCCGTGTCCCTGCCCGACGGCGACGACTTCGAGCCCACGATGGCAGGCTTTCGTCCCGATGTGGTGATCCTCGACGTCATGCTGCCCGGTGCGCGGGACGGGTTCGATCTCATCGACGTCGTCCGGCAGAGCAGCGACGCGGGCATCATCATGGTCACCGCGAAAGATCAGCTGGCCGACCGATTGCGTGGACTCGGCGACGGTGCCGACGACTACGTGGTCAAGCCGTTCCAGCTCGACGAGGTGGTCGCCCGCGCAAAATCCGTGCTGCGGCGTCGCGGTCGTTCGTCCGACGCGGTCCAGGTCGGTGATCTACTGGTCGACGAGCCCGCCGGAGTGGTCACTCGGGCAGGTCAAGTTCTCGATCTGACGGCGACGGAGCTCCGTTTGGCCACGTTCCTCGTCGCACAGCGCGGACGTACCGTCTCCAAAACCTCTATCCTGGAATCGGTCTGGGGCTACGGCGCGTACGACGGTAACCTGGTGGAAGTTCACATCAGTGCGTTGCGTCGCAAGATGGAAGCGCATGGGCCGCGGTTGATCCATACCGTCCGCGGCTTGGGTTATGCATTGCGGGCTCCGCAGTGAAGCGGACGCCGACCCCGTCGCTTCGGATGCGGGTGGTCGCCACCGTCGTCGTGTTGTTCGCGGCACTGCTGGTGATTGTCGGATCGTCGGTGGATGTCGTTCTGGGTCAACAGCTTCGGCGTGATCTGGAGGCGCGGTTGTCGGACCGGGCAACTCGGGCTGTCGAGCTCGTGGAGAGCGGCGTCGGGCCCGGGGATCTGGTGCAGGCCCTGCAGGGCGACGCCATCCGAGTTCGGGTCACGGCTGCGGACGGCACGGTGTACGGCGCTCCCGGCAGCGGACCGCCTGGCCCGGACATCCGGCCTGCCACCCCGGCTCCGCCTGCGGGCCAGTCGCGAACTCCGAGTCCCCCTGGTCCGCCGGATCCTCCTGCGCCCCCGTCCGATTCGTTCGAGATCACCGAACCGTTGCCCGACGGTTCGACGCTGTCTCTCCTCGGCGATACCACCGCCATCGCCGATGTTCGGCGACAACTGCGCATCCTCATGCTGGGAGCGGGTGCTGTGACGCTGCTACTGGCCGCCGCTGCACTCACCTTTGCCGTGCGGCGAGCACTGTCCCCGCTGGACTCGATGACATCGGTCGCGCGCCGAATAACCAACGGCGACAGGGGTAGACGGCTACTTCCCACCAAACCGAACACCGACCTCGGCCGTACTGCCTCGGCCGTGGACGAGATGCTCGACGCCCTCGAGGACGCCGAACGACGCGAGGCCTCGGCCGCACGGGCAGCCCGCCTCGCCGAGGAGGACATGCGGCGCTTTCTGGCCGATGCCGCACACGAGCTGCGCACTCCCGTCGCCGGGATCTCGGCGTTGGCGCAGTCGCTGCAGCGCGACGCCGAGCATCGCCCCGATCGAGTCGCACGCTGGAGCGAGCTGCTGGTCGGGGAATCGAGCAGGGCCTCACGATTGGTGGGCGACATGCTCGATTCCGTCCGTGCGGAGAACACGTCGGATCTCGACGCAACCGATACCGACCTTGCCGACATCACCCGCCGCACAGTGGAGCGAGCAGCTCTGGTCATGCCGGATAGTCGGTTCGATGTCGATGCTGCGCAACCGATTCCGGTTCACATCGACGTCGGACGCATCGAACAGATCCTGTCGAACGTGCTCGACAATGCCGGTCGTTTCACCCCGTCCGGCGGCACGATTCGGGTAGCGGTCGGCAGGGACACCCACGCCTTCGTCACCGTGGACGACGAAGGACCGGGTGTCGCGGAGGCAGACCGTGAGCGCATCTTCGAGCGACTCGTCAGGCTGAACTCCGCCCGTGACCGAGCATCCGGTGGCGTCGGACTGGGGCTGTCGATCGCTCGGACACTGGCGCGCGCCCACGGCGGCGAACTCGTCTGCCTCGCAGGGCCTTCGGGGGCGCGATTCCGGCTGACTCTCCCCCTGAACGCGTGAACCCCTGAACCCCTGAAACCCCGCAACCCCGCAACCCCGCAACCCCGAACATGTCAGCTATTCGACGATCAAGTCCATCAGCAGACTGTCGTGCCAGCCGTCCGGTCCCTTCTCGTACTTGCGCATGATCCCGACCGGCTCGAAACCGACTGCGCTGTAACAGGCTATCGCTACCGCGTTGTCGGCGGCGGGATCGATCACCAGGCGGTGATGACCGAGATCGACTGTCAGGTAGCGCACCAGTGTGCCTACCGCGTCCTTTCCGACGCCGCGGCCGTGTACAGCCGGATCGAGGAAGATGTCGATCGACGCGTGCCGGTACATCGGGTCGGTCTCTTCGCCGTACTGGATGAAACCGACTGTCGCGGAGTCTAATTCGACAACCAGGCGGGTCTCTTCAGGGTTGTCGAACGGCCAGTTCTCGTCGGCGTCCTCGTCACCCCAGCGCGCATGCACCTCGGGGGTGTGCAGTATTCGGCGTAGCTCCGGCACGTCCTCGGCGGTGATCGGCCGCAACACGACCCGTTCACCGCGGAGGTTCATGCCCGCCGACTACTCGACGCGCTTGGCTGCGCGTGCCGCCAGATCCTGGGCGTCGAGCTTGTCGGCTTCCTCCAGGGTCGGGGCACTGCCACCGAGTCGGGCCGGAACCCAGTACGCGCCGGGCTCGTGGTGGTAGCCCTCCTGAAGCTCGAGCAGCATCTTCTGCATGACCGACCGCAGCTTGTCGGTCAGTTCGTTCGGCGGCCCGACCGGCGCGATCGGTTCACCGACGGCAATGGAGATCGGAGTGTTGGTGCGGCCCAATCGCTTCGGGTAGCCCTTGGTCCACACTCGCTGCGCACCCCAGATGACCGTCGGGATGATGGGGACGCCGGCCTCGATGGCCATACGCGCTGCACCGGACTTGAATTCCTTGATCTCGAAGCTCCGGCTGATGGTGGCCTCGGGGTAGACGCCCACGAGTTCGCCGTTGCGCAGACTCTGCACGGCCGACTTGTAGGACTCCGCACCTGCACCACGATCTACGGGGATGTGCTTGAGCGCGCGCATGATGGGTCCGGAGATCTTGTTGTCGAAGACTTCCTTCTTGGCCATGAAGCGGATGTAGCGCTTCACTCGCCGCGGCGGCAACCCGGCGTAGGTGAAGTCCATGTATCCGGTGTGGTTGACGGCGATGACCGCTCCACCGGTAGCAGGGATGTGGTCCTCGCCCTCGACCTCGAACTTCAGGCCCTCGAACGCGAACACTGTGCGAGCGATGCCGATGACTGATCGGTAGACGGGTTCCACAGTCGGTTAGCGTAGTCGGTGGACGGGGTCGGAGAAAGGTCCGGCCAGGAGCGCGGTCGGGTCGTGCGCAGTTCGAGAAGCTACGGGGGAGAGAATTCACGTGAAGAACAGAGCGGCTTCACCGCGGCGCAGCCGAGTCTGCCGAACCGCGCTGCCGCTGATGGCGATGATTGCGCTGGTCGGTGCCTGCGATTCCGCGGTCGGGATCCCATCCGAGCAGGCCGCAGCCCCGTCCAGCAGCAGTGCAGGGTCCACCGCCAAGTCCGCGAATGCCGCCGGGTCGAGCACCCCAGAGCCCACCACCACCCCGGCACCGCCGCCCATCCCACCGGGTCCGCCCGTCGGCGAAGCCCCCGGAAATCCTGCGGCCGCCGCGGCACTACGGCCGTTCGTCAACGATCTCACCGGCGGCGGAATAGGTGTCGTCACCGCGAGGTGCTGGACTGTGCCGCCGACCGACATTCCGACGATGTACTTCGACACCGGCGCCATCCTCGCTGCGGTGGCGGCTCCCGCGGTCGACGGTCAGTACGCGGTAACGTGGACCGGACCCACGGCAACGGTCGCCATCAAACGCAGCGAGATCGCGTCGGGTTACGCCTGCCCGACCGTCTATCCCACCGGCACGACGCCGGTGTTCGACGCGACGGACGCGGTCTATACCGTCGATCGCTATCTGGGACGCATCGCCGGTATCCCGGTCAATCGGGGCGACGTCGAAGAGAGCTACCCGCTGGTGTGCGACAGCCGCGGTACATGGGATCCGAACGGCACCGGGTCTCCCACTGCCCCACCTCTGGCCGAGAACCCGGCAATTCTGCCGAGCATCACCTCGTTCGATCCCGACAGCGTGTTCGTGACGGCGCAGAACGGCGTCTACACGCAGGTCAATGCAGACATCATCGACGCCTCGGGGGTGTACCAGAACCGCACGTTCCTGCTGGCGATCGGCGGCGAGGGCTACTGCATCGGCGACATCGCCTGATCCTGAATTACTTCAGGACATCGGTCCCGACGAAAGGCACGAGGGCCTCGGGAACTCGGACGGTGCCGTCGGCCTGCTGGTGGTTTTCGAGGATCGCCACGATCCACCGCGTGGTGGCGAGGGTGCCGTTGAGGGTGGCGGCGGTCTGAGGCTTGCCGTTCTCGTCGCGGTATCGCACGCCGAGGCGTCGGGCCTGGAAGGTCGTGCAGTTCGAGGTCGAGGTGAGCTCGCGGTATGCCTTCTGCGTGGGGACCCATGCTTCGCAGTCGAACTTGCGCGCGGCAGAGGACCCGAGGTCTCCGCCTGCGGTATCGATGACGCGGTAGGGCAATTCGACTGCGGCGAGCATTTCCTTCTCGTACTGCAGCAGCTTCCGGTGCTCGGCCGCCGCGTCCTCGGGCTTGATGTACGAGAACATCTCGATCTTGTCGAACTGATGGACGCGGATGATGCCGCGGGTGTCCTTGCCGTAGCTGCCCGCTTCACGACGGAAGCACGACGACCAACCGGCGTAGCGCTTGGGGCCGTCGGCGAGGTCGATGATCTCGCCCGAGTGGTAGCCCGCGAGAGCAACTTCGGAGGTTCCGACGAGGTAGAGGTCGTCGGCTTCGAGGCGGTAGATCTCGTCTGCGTGTGCGCCGAGGAAGCCGGTTCCCGACATGATCTCCGGCCGCACGAGAACCGGCGGGATCATCATGGTGAACCCGTTCTTGACGGCCTTCTGCGCGGCGAGCTGAAGCAGCCCCTGCTGCAGCAACGCGCCGTAGCCGGTCATGAAGTAGAAGCGTGAGCCCGACACCTTGGCTCCGCGTTCCATGTCGATCAGGTTCAACGACTCGCCGAGTTCCAGGTGGTCTTTCGGTTCGAAGTCGAACTCGGGGACGTCGCCGACGGTCTCGAGCAGCACGAAGTCGTCCTCGCCGCCCGCGGGCGTTCCCTCCTCGACGATGTTGGAGATCGCCCGGTGTGCCGTGTCGAGAGCTGCGTCGGCCTCGGCCTCGGCTGCCTGTGCCGCCTTGACCTTCGCGGCCAGTTCCGATGCCCCGGCCAGCAGCGCGGGACGGTCCTCGGCCGAAGCCTTGCCGACCTTCTTGCCCAGCGCCTTCTGCTCGGCACGCAGCTGATCCCCGGCCAACACAGCGGCGCGGCGGGAGGCGTCGGCGTCCAGAAGAGCGTCGACGAGAGCGGGGTCCTCGCCTCGGGTGCGCTGCGAGGCGCGCACTGCGTCGGGGTTCTCGCGAAGCAATTTCAGGTCGATCACGAGAGCAAACCTTACTTGCCGAGCAAGCCCAGGTAGTCCTCGCGTCCGAACATCGTGGCTGCGTCGATCGCAGACGGGTGGCCGCCGTGTGGGTCGGCTCCGCCGTCGACGAGCAGCCGCACCACCTCGTCCTCGCCTTTGAACACAGCGCCCGCGAGTGGGCTCTGGCCCTTGTCGTTGGCCTTGTTCACATCGGCACCGCGTTCGACCAGCACCCGTACCGCATCGGCATGACCGTGATAGGCGGCCAACATGAGCAGGGTGTCCCCCGACTCGTTGTGCAGATTCACCGGAACTCCGGCGTCGACGTAACTCGCCAGACCGACGGCGTCACCGGTACGTGCCATTGCGAACAGTCGACCGGCCAGCTCACTGAGGTCGTCGTCACCCGTTGGGTCGCTCATGTCGACCGAACATACTCGGGCATGATGGAGGGCGATGTCCGCTACAGAACCAGACCCCACGACGAGCGAGAGTCGGAGAACTCTCTCGGCCACCACTGCTCGACGCGGCCTCGCCATGGTGGCCGTCGGTGCAGTCCTGGCCGCGGGGGCAACAGTGTTCCTGTCCGGCGGATTCTCGACTCCCGAGAAGATCACCACGCATTCGACGGCCAGTGGCCCCGCCACCGCAGGCCCGGTGTCCGCGAAGTCCTTCGGTGCCGCCGACCCGGGCGTATGCCTGCAGTGGACGCCCACCGACGATCCCGAGACCGATCGTCAGGACCTCAGCGAAGTGCCGTGCGCCGACGCCCACCGCTTCGAGGTGGCCCGCGACATCGACATGAGCGTCTACCCCGGTATCGAATTCGGCCCCGGCGCGCCGTACCCGGGAGCGCTGCGCTTCGGTGAACTGCGCGACGAGCACTGCACCGCCGCCGTCGACGGCTACGTCGGTGCCAAGTTCGACCCCAACGGCCGCTACGGCGTCGGCCTGATGTTCCCCAGCCAGGCCGGATGGGCAAAGGGCGAGCGCACGCTGCGGTGCGGTGTGCAGATGCCGTCGAACACCGGTGCGCTGCTCGAGATGACCGGCTCGATCCTCGACCAGGACCAGTCCAAGGTGTGGCCGACGGGCACGTGCATCGGAATCAACCAGAACGTGCCTGCCGACCCGGTGGAATGCTCGACTCCCCACGCGTTCGAGGTGGCCTCGGTGATCAACCTCACGCAGCAGTTCCCCGGCGGGCATCCGTCGGAAGGCGACCAGGACGCATATCTGGAGAAGACCTGCACCGACGCCGTCAACGGATACCTCGGCTCGGAGAACGCGCTGCGGGACAAAACTCTGACGTTGTTCTGGGACACCATCGACGTCTCGAGCTGGCTCGCCGGCAGCCGTCAGGTGACCTGCTCGGTGGGCAAGGAACTCGACTCCGGTGGATTCGCGACCATCGTCGGCAGCGCGAAGGGCGACATCCTCATCAACGGTGCCGCACCAGTGCCGCCGCCCGCAGCCCCCGACGGCCGCGCCCTCCCGACCCCACTGCCCGGTGCTGCTCCGATCACCACCGGAGGCTGACATCCCCACGCACATGACCCGCGTCGACTTCGAGGAAGCGGTGTCCGACGCTCTCGACACACTGCCGCGAGAACTCACCGACTTCATGAACAACGTCGTCGTCCTCGTCGAGGAAGAACACCCCACCGAGGACATCCTCGGGTTGTACGAGGGAATCGCGTTGACCGAACGCTACGAATACAGCGGCCACTTGCCCGACGTCATCACGATCTACCGCAAACCAATCCTCGACATGGTCGACGACGAACACGAGGCTCGACGCGAAATCGCCATCACCGTCGCCCACGAAATCGGCCATCACTTCGGCATCGACGACGAACGCCTGCATCAACTGGGATTCGGCTGATCGCGCTCGCCCCCGATCGCCACCCCCACCCCCGTAATGCCACCCCCGGTTGGGATCAATGTGGGTTTCAGTCGGTCAGACTGCAACAAAGGCGCATTGATCCCAACCTGGGGGGCGGGCAAAACAGGGTTAAGCCGAGACAGCCTCTCGACGAACCGGCCGCACCGCGCGGTCGGTCAGGAACGCGAATCCCAGTCCCAGAGCCAGCCACAGGGTTGCCTGCGTGGCCAGTGACGAGAGTCGGAATTCCCACAGCAGGGTCGCCGGGAAGTCCGAACCCACTTCGTTCACACCCGGTAGAAGTGCATAACCCACACCGACGATCACGAGGAACGCCACTGTCGGAGCACCGACGCGAACCGCCACCGACGACTGCGACGCCACCGCCTTCGCCACGTAGATCGCGACTCCCACGGCCAGCAGACCGAGAATCACCGACGCCAACCACAGCCAGGTGCGCTGGGTGATCGTCTCCGGGTCCCCGACGGCCGGTGGGTTGGCCGGATACTTGAAGAACGGCACCGCTTCGATTGCCAGCCATCCGGCCCCGGCTCCGAGGAGCGCGAGGATCGAGCCCGGAAGCGAGCTGAACCGTCGGGCATAGTGCAGTACCGAGGCGAAGATCGCGCCGAGTGCGAGTCCGGCGAGTCCGGTGGCGAGGAACAGTCCGACGCGTTGCCCGTCGCGACTGACGAGGGCGTCCTCGTCTCCGTGCGAGTGCGCAGCAGTCGCATCGGAGTCGGCGTGGTGTGCCTCGCCTGCTGCTTCTTCGATGGAGATGGCCGAATCGACGTGCGGCTCACCGATGACGAAGGCAACTCCGCCGGCGAGCAGTCCCGCGACGAGACCGGCGAGCAGACCTCGCACCAGCAGTTGAACGAACGTCCCGGTCAGTGGCATGGCAGGCCCAGCAGGTGGCGGCCGTCGTGCATCAGTTCGTGCATGTACATGCCACTACGCGAGATCGCGCCCTGGTCGAATCCGACGAGGTAGAGCACAACGAATGCGAGCAGTATCGTCGCGGCGACGATGACGGCGAGGGCCGCCGATTCCGTCGTGTTGCTGGGTGCATGAAGTATTGCCATGGGGGTGTCCTCCTGGGATTGTGCGTCCCGTAGTCCCTTCGGAGATGAAGGGACGGCCATGCGATGTACGAGTTTTCTGGCTCTCGAATTCGGACATCTGCCCGACGTCGATCACAGTGGCGCAACCGTTCCGGATTTTCACCGGATTACCTGCGTACATCGCGTCTTACCTGCGCACTGTGGCACCGCGTTCGACTCTCTGTCAATCACTGTCCTCGAGAGAACACAGTCCGATGCCACAATGACGCGGTGACTGCGCCTACGACCCGCCTGACGTTGGTGAGCCACGCAAGGACCGATGCGATGCGCTCGGGCCGCTTTCCTGCCGACGAGCCACTCGACGAGGCGGGTGTGCGCGCACTCGCCGAGGTGACCGACTTTCCGCGTGCCGACCGAGTGGTGTGCGGCCCGGAGCTGCGGTCCCGATCCACTGCCGACATCTTCGGCAGCGACGTCGCCGTCGAACCCGCGTTGGCCGACGTCGCGTACGGCCGGTGGTCCGGTCTCGAGATGACCGATCTGCCCGACGCCGACGCGATGGCCTGGCTCGGCGACCCGGCATTCACACCGCCGGGCGGTGAATCTCTGGAGGCGTTGTTCGCTCGCGTCCGGACGTGGCTCGACGAGGTCGGTTCGACGCCGGGCCGCACGCTGGCCGTGACCGCACCCGCGGTGATCAGGGCCGCGGTCGTGCTGGTGCTGGCGGCACCGGTCAGCTCGTTCTGGCGGGTCGACGTCGCACCGTTGACGCGCACCTCGATCCATCGCCGAGGCTCGCTGTGGACGACGGATTCGGTGGCACAAAAGTCTCTCTGAATTCTTTCCGGCATCGATGGAACCGATCCGGGCACGGCGGCGTCCTACCTACCGACAGCCCAGTTCGTCGATCGCAGGGAGCGTGCTCATGACCGTCATCAAAGTCGATCCGGTGGCTCTGCAGCTCGCTGCCTCGGAACTCGATGCGGTCGCTGCCCGATTGCAGGCCGCCGTCACTGCGACGGCTCTTCCTGTTCGGCCGCTACCGCCGGGCACCGACGAGGTGTCGCTCTTGACCGATCGCTTCTTCGCCACCGCGGCCGATACCTTCGGCCCTGCTGCAGCACAAGGCATTTCGGAGCTACACCGGGCCGCCGAGGAACTGCGCAAACAGGCCGCGGACTACCTGGCGACCGACGACGACACCGCCGGAGGCCTGCCGGGGCTCGCCGGCATCTGACGCACTCATCGACCGGCAACGGTTTCGAAAACGACACGGGGGCTCGAACATCATGGGGGCTGGACAATGACGCTCGGTGTGACAGGTGTGGTGTGGCTACCACGAACTGCGACAGGGAATTCGACGCGACTGTTGGGGCCCGGACCGGTGCCTCTACATGTCGCCGGCGGGGCCTGGGGTTCGGTGGCCGCGGCCTTCACCGAGGCCTCGGTGAGCATCGCCGCCATCACGACAGCCCTGACCGCGGGCTGGGAGGGTGAGTCGGCCCTCCTCGCGCAGGCCGCCCTCGCCCGGTTCACCACGTGGACCGGAGCCACCGCACTGAAGGCAGCGGCACTGTCGATCGAAGCCCCCGCCGCGGGAACCTCGTACGGCGTCGCACTGGCCACCATGCCGTCGCTCGTCGAGATCGGTGCCGTGCAAGCTGCCAAGGTGACGGCTGCGTCGACCGGCGGCGCACTGAACGGAAGTTACGAGGCAGCCGAGGTCGCAGATCGATTGCTCGACATCCGCGCAGCCATGGTCATGGAGGGATTCGAGCTGGTCTCCTCGCACCTGATCGCGAAGACGACGTTCGATCATGCACCCGCCATCGTGTCCGAATCCGGCAGTGGTCTCGGCAAATTCGCCAACGGTGCGCTGATGACGTCACCTGTTCAGGCTGCGGTCGGCAGTTTGATGGCCGCGACGCAGAACCCCGGCGTCGCAGCCGCAGCCGGGCAGCTCGGCAGTGCCGCCACCTCGATCGCCGGAACGGGCGTGTCCACGGTGGCCACCGCGGCATCCAACCTGGTCTCGACGCCGCCGCCGAGTGGACCCGGTACCGGCATCGGCCACTCCTTCGCAGCCGGCGGTTCGGCATCTCCCGCCGTCGGGCCGGCATCCACCCGTCCAGTGGCGTACGGCGGACTGGGCGGAAGCAGCGGCAGCATCGGCGGCGGACCGGGAATGCCCGGTTCGGCGTCGAGTCCCCTCGGCGCTGGATCGGCACTCACGGGTGCAGTACAGAGCAGTCCTGCTTCCACGGTCGGCGCACCGACCGCAGCCGAGGGTGGTCTCGCTCAGCGCGGAACCGGAACTGGTGCTGCGCCCGCGTCGGGAACACGGGCGCAGGACGACGACGAACACGACACCCCGGAATACCTCAAACAGTTCGAGCACTTCGCCGACGGCCGCACGGTGGCACCGTCGGTCATCGGAGCAGACCCAGCCCTCGACAACCCAGCCCTCGACAACATCAGTGAGAACGGCCGGTGATCGACTTGGGAACCGTGCCGGTGGGCCACACACTGCCGAGTGCCGCACTCGGTATCGACGAGATGGATTTCCTGGTCGACGAACTCTCGATTGCCGAACTACCCGTCGTGCTCGACGTCTTCCCACGCTTCGACGACGCGAAAGCCCGCGACCGTGCTGTCGACCGCGGCCGTCAGGCCCTCGCGGCGGCAGGACTGTGGGACGGCACCGCGGTCCACGAGGACGTTCGCCACTGGCTGCGGGTCCTGGAACAACCCCGCTGGTACGTCTCGGCGCGACAGTTCGAGGGCGACACCGTTCCCGTGACTCGGATCTGCATCGCATCCGACGACACCATCGCGGTGTCGGCGGTACGGCGAGAGAACGTCATCACTCTGCGCGTCATCGCCGGGGATACGGCTCGCGATCTCGTCTCGTCGCTGGGATCGGCACCGCCGTTCGATCCCGGCAGCGTCAACGCGCCCACCGACCTACTGGCCGAGGCACTGGACGCGGCACCGTCCGACGTGGGCGGCACCGCTTCCCGTCTGCGTAGCATCGGAATCGCCGACGACCGGGCCCTCACTCTGGCCTCGGCGATGGCCACGTGCGCGGGCAGGACCGAGATCACGGCCGTGACCCGCAGGCATGGGACTCGGCGCGGGGCCGGGCGTCCGGTGGCCCTGTTCGACACCCGCGCCGGACGGATCGTCGCCACCTCCACTGTCGCCGCGGACGGTCGTTCGTGGAGCTCGTTGACCGGCGCGTCGGATCACCGGGTGACCGCGGCTCTGACAGAGCTGATCTCGTCGGCCAAGGACCCAGCGACCACGAACCCAGCGATCGGCAATCCAGCGATCAGCTGATCGGGTTGTCTGCCTTGTCGCTGCCCTTGCCCTCGAACGGCGGCAGGAACGTGCCCCACTTGGCGCATGCCCAGCCACCGTCGGGTAGCGGCAACAGCTCG
The DNA here is from genome assembly GCF_040702225.1 of Rhodococcus sp. NPDC080181. NCBI lineage: Bacteria > Bacillati > Actinomycetota > Actinomycetes > Mycobacteriales > Nocardiaceae > Rhodococcus > Rhodococcus sp. NPDC080181. Next base: position 70,036 of record NZ_JBFBKN010000016.1, on the reverse strand, counting down.
ATTGTCTGGGTGTTGTCGAGATGGTTGTCGGCGGCGAAGGTGCCGTCGACACCGGTGAGGGCCGCCGCGACCAGTCGAATTGCGGCTCCGTGGCTCACGACGACGACGTCTCCGGCGGTGTCGTCACCCAGGTACTGTCCACGCAGCTCGTCGAGCACCGGGACGTAGCGCGCCAACACTGCGCGCCCGCTCTCGCCACCCGGCGCGGCCGCATCCAGATCTCCGGTATGCCACCGGTAGAAGATTTCGGTGAACAGTCGGTGCGCCTCGGGATCGTCTCGATCTTCCAGCTCTCCGGCGGACGTCTCCTGGATACCGTCGGTCACGACGAGGGGCACTCCGGTGCCGCGCTCGACGTAGCCCGCAGTCTGCTTGGCGCGCAACGCAATCGACGAGACCAACACGGCGGGGGGATTACCCAGCCGCGTCTGCGCGTACGCCTCGGCTTGCCGGTGCCCGAGCTCGGTGAGTTCGGCTCCCGGCGGCGCTGTGTCCAGCTTCTTCGCGACGTTGGAGACGGTCTGCCCGTGCCGAACGAGAATGAGCTTGCCCATCACAGATCACCCCGACCGGAACGAATTTCGGACAACCACTGCACGTGCTCGTCGATCGGTTGCGGCACCGAACCTCCCGATGTCGTTGCTGTGGGCCATGATCCGAGGAACCGTAGCGGCATCTTCCGGTGGAACGCGGTCAGCGCCTCGGCGACGAGGGGATCGTCCACATGCCCGGCGCAATCGACGAAGAACATGTAGGTGCCCAATTGCGAACGGGTAGGGCGTGATTCGATGAACGTCAGATCGATGTTGCGAATTCCGAACTCCGCCAACGCTGCCGGCAGCGTACCCGGGTCGTTCGGCGGCTTCAGCACCACCGAGGTGCGGTCGGCACCGGTGCGGGCGGGCACCGGCTGCGGCGGAGTCACCAGCACGAAGCGGGTGCGCGCACCCTCGACGTCGATGATGCCGTCGGCCAGCGTCGGCAGAGACAATCGCTCCCCGGCCAACCGTGTCGAGACAGCGGCGTCGACCACGCCGGCGGCAACATCTTCTGCTGCACCGGCATTCGAGGTCGCAGACTGCACGACGGCGTCGGGCATCGTGGCCTGCAACCACTGCCGGACCTGGCTGAGGGCGATGGGGTACGCGCTGATCGTGCGGGCCGAGTCGAGCGTGACACCGGGCCCGCCGACGATGGTGAACGCGACCTCGATCTCGGTCTCGGCGACGATCTGCAATCGCCGTCCTTCGGACAATGCGTCGAGCGTCGGCGGCACGGCCCCCTCGATGGAACTTTCGATGGGAACCACTGCGGCGTCGGCGGCACCGGATCGAACGGCCTCGAGCGCCGCGGGCGGGCTCGCGGCCGACACCCTCTGGACGTCCCCAACCAGGCCGACCCCATCGAATGCGCCGAGCGTTTCGAACTGCGCCAGCGCCATCTCCGTGAACGTTCCCGATGGGCCGAAGTAAGCGATGCGAGGCACGTCTCGAGGTTACGTTGTCGACGTCCCCGAAGCGATCAAACCGACATCGACCAGCCGGGCGCGGGCGGCGACGACGTCGGCGATCTCGACCCCCAGCAGTACCTCCCGCACGGCCTCGGCGGCCTCGGGTACGAGCTTGCGCAGAGCGTCGACATTCGGCGCGGCCAGAGCCGACGCGATGTCGTCTCCGCGCAGCGACGCCACCGTCGCCGCGAGGATCGCGATCACCTCGTCTCCGGTGTCGGCGCGGGCGACCAGACCGACATCGGCATGCGAGACGACGGCGAGCACGTCGGCGATACGCCTCGCCGTGTCGCCGACACCGATGCCGGGGGTTCGATGAGCGGTAACGATGGTCACTGCGGTCTCGGCCACGTCGATCGCGTCGAACACCGGGAAGACGACGAGGGGCGAGGGCAGTCGCAACCCGAGCGCGTCGGCGAGATGCTCGGAGACTGCGTCGACCTCGAATCTGACGGCTTCGTAGTTGCCTGCGCTCGAGGCGCGGAGCTTGTCCGGGTCGATGTCGAGTCGCACGACGATGCGCCCGAGGTTCTCGGTGGGCGGCAGCGTCAGCAGGGTCGAGGCCAGCACGACGGGCGGGCCGTACTCGGCGGCGCGTGGAGCGGCCTGCACGGCCGGGGCATCGGCGCAGAACGGCTGCAGCAGTCCGGCGACGAGCGCGTTCGGGTCTGGTCGGTGCGGCACACCGAGGGTCAACGGAATCGGCACGTCTTCACGGTAGTCCCAGCTTGCCCTTGCGATACCCGCCACATCCGGCTAACTTAGGGGCACATTACTTAGGTATGCCTCACCTACTGGCCATTCAACTGTACCGATCGCATCGGAGGAGCCCATGCTCGGCGCAACCACCACCACCGGACCGTCCACCGCCGAGCGCGTACGCAGCGCCTGCATGCGCGCCGAGGGCGCAGCTCTCGTGATCGACGGCAGCGACCCCGTCGTGACGTCCCTGCACCACCTGCGACCCAACGGCGAGATGATTCTGGCCGTCCCCACCGATTCCATCGACGACGCGATCAGGTGGCAGTCCTCCCGCGCCGGCGTTCCTGCCGTCGTCGAACTCACCGATCACGCACCTCTCGCACTGCGCGAACCGGTGCGGTCACTGGTGTGGCTGCGCGGAGAATTGCGCCCGGTGCCGGAATCGCTGATGCGCCCGATGGCCGGCGCGGTGGCCGCCGAGCATCCCCACGCGGCCCTGCTCGACGTCGGCCACACCACCTCCCTGGTACGTCTGATCGTCGGCTCCGCAGTGGTGGCGGACAGCACCGGAGCCGAGCCGGTCGACGTCGACTCGCTGCTGGCAGCCGAGCCCGATCCGTTCTGGGAGATGGAAACGAGCTGGCTCGAGCACCTCGACTCCGATCATCCCGACCTCCTCGCACAACTGTCCCGACGCCTCCCACCGTCGCTGCGGCAGGGACGCGTGCGTCCGCTGGGCATCGACCGCTACGGCATTCGTCTGCGTATCGAGGGCGAGTGCGGCGACAACGACGTCCGGTTGGGCTTCGCCGCGCCCGTCGACGACACGATCTCCCTGAGCCGGGCCCTCCGGGTCCTCGCCGGTTGCCCGTTCCTCAACGGTCTGCGCGCCCGGGGCTGACGCCGCCGCGAGGCACAACAGGGCACACTCGTGCCGTGATCGACTTCAGGAACTGGTTGACGCCACCGCCGCCGGAGAGCGCCGCTCCACCGCCCGATGCTCGCGAACGCACGACCATCAAGGTCGAGATCGCGATCGTGCTGCTGGCGACGTTCGGCCTCAGTGGCATGAGCAGCATTCTCTCGCTGGTCGAGGATGCCCTGCAGACCGCAGCGCTGTCCGATCAGACGGTCGCCCTGAACTCCTCGCGATCGAGCTTCAGCGTCATCGACCTGCTGTTCCAGCTGCTGAGCATCCTGCGCCTGTGCGCATGGGGAGCATTGGGGCTGTACCTGCTGTGGCGAGCAGATCTGGCACCGCGTGCGATCGGACTGGCGAAACCGCGCCTGAAGATCGATCTCGGCCACGGCGTCGGGCTGGCGGCACTCATCGGGCTGCCGGGTCTCGCGCTCTACCTGGTCGGCAACGCCCTGGGATTCAATCTGAACGTCGTACCCAGCGCGCTCGACGACCACTGGTGGCGAGTGCCCGCCCTGATTCTGTATGCGCTGGCCAACTCCGGTGCCGAGGAGATCATCGTCGTCGCCTACCTGATCTCTCGACTGCGCCGACTCGGCTTGAGCGAGAACAAGTCCTTGCTGTGCTCCTCGCTGCTGCGCGGGAGCTACCACTTCTATCAGGGGGTGGGCGGCGGCGTCGGCAACTTCCTGATGGGCCTGGTGTTCGGCCGATACTGGCAGCGCACCGGGAGGCTGTGGCCACTACTGATCGCGCACGCGCTCATCGACATCGTCGCGTTCGTCGGTTACGCCCTGCTGCGCGAACACCTGGCGTGATTGCCCTGATGGGTACAGTCGATTCGTGAACGACGACGATCGCTACGGACGGCACGGCGCGCCGAATCGGCGTACCCCGCCGCCGAGCCAGCCGCCGCCACCGCGTCGACCACCCGGCCAGCAGCCCCCTCCCCCGCCTCGGCGCGCCGGTGGGGCCCCTGGACAGCCACCGCCGCCACCACGTCAGTACCGACCCGGTCCGCCGCCGGTTCCGAACCCCCGTCGGTACAACCCGGAACCTCCCGCGGAGCGAGGGACCCCTCGCCGTCCGGGGCCCGCACCCGAGGGCACCGAATTCATCAGGCGCGACGGTCGCCCGGCCGCACCTCGTCACGGTGCCCCGGTGCCACCGCAACAGGCGTGGTCGCAGGCACCCGAACCCGGCCCTGCCGGTTCCGTTCCGCCGAACTCGACGCGCCAGTACTCCCGCGCTGCCGAGGACGAGGCCGGGCGCACCGGGTACGCACCGCGCCAACAGCCGGAACCGTACGTCGACGAGCGCAGGCAGCCACCGGCTTCTCCGCAGCGCGCCTTACGCCGACCGGAACCAGCTCGGCCACAACGTGATTCACGTCCCCCCAAGGTTGCGAAGCCGCGCAAGCGTCGGCGCTGGGGCCGTCGCTTCATGATCGTCCTGCTCGTCCTCGTTCTGGGCATCGGCGGCATCGTCTACTACGTCGACAGTTCGCTCACGCGAGTCGACGCTCTGACCTCGTACCCCGGCAGGATCGGCGACACCCCGGGCACCAATTGGCTTCTCGTCGGATCGGATTCACGAGCCGGCCTGACGCCGGAGCAGGAAGCATCTCTCGCGACCGGCGGCGAGGTGGGCCCCAGCCGCACCGACACCATCATCATGATCCACATCCCCGAGGGCGGCGGGGCGACGACGATGGTCAGCCTGCCCCGCGATTCGTACGTGCCGATTCCGGGTAACGGCGAGGACAAGCTCAACGCGGCGTTCGCATTCGGCGGGCCGTCCCTGCTGGTGCAAACGGTCGAAGGCGCGACGGGAGTGCACATCGATCACTACGCCGAGATCGGCTTCGGTGGGTTCGCCGGAATCGTCGACGCTGTCGGCGGAGTCAACGTGTGTGTGCAGAACGCGATCGACGATCCGTTGGCGGGCATCAACATTCCCGCGGGCTGTCAGGATCTCGACGGTTCCGAGGCACTCGGCTTCGTGCGATCCCGCGCGACCGCATTGGCCGACCTCGACCGGATGAACAACCAGCGGGCCTTCATGTCCGCTCTGCTCGACAAGGCAACCAGCGCTTCCACTTTCCTCAATCCTTTGAAACTGTGGCCGTTGGTGTCCGATACCGCGTCGTCGTTGAGTGTCGACGACGGAGACCACATCTGGAACCTGGCCGGGTTGGCCTGGGCGATGCGCGGTGGGCCGGTGACGACGACCGTGCCGGTCGGCGGCTTCCAGGACTCCGATGTCGGCAACGTCCTCGTGTGGGACGACACCAGGGCACCGGCATTCTTCGACGCCATCGCTCAGGATCGGGAAATTCCGGCAGATCTGCTGACCGGCGGCCCCTGACGGGGGCGTGCGGCCGGTACGTTGTGGATCATGACATTGCCGTCGCATGAGCCCGCCACCTCGTTTCACGATCTACTGCGCGCCCAGGTTCGGTACGAGTTCACCGCCTCGCAGCAGTACCTCGCCATCGCGATCTGGTTCGACCGCAACGATCTTCCGCAGTTGGCGCACCGCTTCTACGCCCAGTCGGCCGAAGAGCGTCGGCACGCCATGATGATGATCCGATTCCTCATCGACAACCGACTCGAGGTGGACGCGTCGGGTATCGACGACGTGGTGACCGCGTTCGATTCGGTCGCCGAACCGGTGGAGTTGGCGTTGGCGCAGGAGGTGGCGGTCACCGATCGGATCACCGCGCTCGCACAGGCGGCCAGAGCCGAGGGCGATTACATCGGGGAGCAATTCATGCACTGGTTCCTCACCGAACAGGTCGAGGAAGTAGCTGCGATGCAGAGCCTGCTCAACATCGTGCGGCGAGCAGGTTCGGATCTGTTCGACATCGAGCAGTACGTGGCACGCGAGCTCGGCTCGGTGACCCGCGCCACCAATGCACCCAAAGAGGCCGGAAGCGCGTAACTTACGCCCTGCTCAGAGCCGACATTTAGGATTGACTGTATTAGGCTACGTTCGCCTCAATAAGGCTCGACTTGGATGACAATGCCCTCTGACCAGGCATATTGTCCTCACCATGAGCGCAGACATCAAAGAAACGAACCACACCAAGTTCCACGCACTTCTTCGCGACCAGATCCGCAACGAGTTCAACGCCTCGCAGCAGTACATCGCCACCGCCGTCTACTTCGCCAATGTCGACCTGCCGCAGCTGGCCAAGCACTTCTACGCGCAGTCGGTCGAAGAGCGTAACCACGCGATGATGATCGTCCAGTACTTCCTCGATCGCGACATCACCGTCGAACTGACCGGTGTCGACGCGTCGAAGTCCGTGTTCACGGACCCGCGTGAGGCCATCGCCCTCGCACTGGCACAGGAAGAGACGGTCACCGAGCAGATCATCGCTCTGGCGAGCACCGCCCGCGAAGAGGGCGACTACCTCGGCGAGCAGTTCATGCAGTGGTTCCTCAAGGAGCAGGTCGAGGAAGTTGCCAGCATGAAGACCTTGCTCAACATCGCAGACCGCGCCGGCCACAACCTGTTCGACCTCGAGCAGTTCGTTGCCCGCGAGATGAACACCAGCGTCGTCGCCGATGCAGGCGCACCCACCGTCGCCGGCGGATCGCTGTAATTTCGCTTCACGCGACACGCATCGACGAGTAACGCGAGAGATCTCGCGCTCATACGGGTGGTCGTCGGACAAGCAGCCCCTTGTCCGACGGCCACCCGACGTGCGTTTCGGTGCACCGACTTTCGGGCCGCCGCACCTCTCGGTTGAGCTCGACTGCTCAGCGCAGGGTGACCTGACGGCCACGAAGGCCGTCCCGCGAGCGCAGCTGCGCTCCCGTCAGCGGGGCGTCGACGGCAAGAGCCTCGTTCAGCTTCTCCCCGAATTCCTTTGTCGGAGCAGCCCATTCGGTGGGATGCATCTCCGGATCGAGATCGAACACCGGCACCAGCAACCCGTGCGTACGGAACGAGCCTGCATACCGCGAGCCCTCACCGAGATTCAAGTCTCCGGCAGCGTGCAACCGTGCGAGGGCGAGCATGACGTCGTCCTCGCTCTCCGGGCGAACCCACCGGATGTGCGCCTTGTCGCCGGCATCGACCCACCATGCTGCAACGACGCCGTCCGCCTCGATCCGCGCCGAGGGCATGATCGCCTGATTCGCGCGCTCCACGGTTGCGGCCACATCGGCTGCGGGAGTGGCACTTTCCGGGATCCACCAATTGAAATCCTGATGCACGGTGATCTCGAGGAGTGCGGACGGGTCGAGGACATCGGTCAATGCGGGGGTGTTCTCGTCCACCTTCGAAGCTTCGAGCGACTCACCTGCGGGAGCGGCGGCGACCCAGCCCAACGCGCTACTGATATCTGCTGCAACGTCTTTCGACTGCAACTGCACCTGCAGGCCGACGAATCCTTCTACAGTGCCCGCCTCTTCGCGTACCAGAGCGGCGACGGCTCCCGGCAATACCGTTGCCAGAGTGACGGTGCGGCCGCCGGACGTGATCGGCGCGGTGGCGGTGGCCGACGGCACGAATTCGCGCAGCGCCACCAGGTCGCATTCTGCGGCCAGGCCCTCGAACGGCCGCGTCGTCCCCGACTCGAGGCTTGCACGCTCGGCCTCACGCTGTGCGAGCTTGGCCGCCCGGTTGCTGTCCTGCTTCGGTCCGCTGTTTCTTTTGCTCTTACCCACGCCAGAAAACCTACACGTTCTTCGATTCCAGCCAGGCGCGCGTTCGTCCGGGATGGTTGGTCGCGATCCACCCGACACCGAGTTCGCGGCACAGGTCCACGTCCTCTTTCTCGTCGACCGTCCACACGTAACTGGCACGGCCCGACGCGGCTGCTCGATCGACGAGCGTCGGGTGCTCACGCAACGCCCGGATCGACGGACCGACCGCGGTGGCACCGACGGTCGTCGCTGCTCCGCCGCCCAGATAGTGCGAGCTGTCGCCGAGGAGGACCGTCGGAAGCATCGGTGCCGAGCGGCGCACTCGCCACACGGCCGAGGGCGCGAAAGACATGATGACCGCCCGCGAATGATCCGCCGAGGCAGGCGCTCCGATGCCGAAGTGGTGCAGCTCGGCCAGCACCGAGGCCTCGATCAGCGAGCCGAAGCGCACCGGATGCTTGGTTTCGATGAAGAGCTTGACCGGCTTGCTGGTCCAATCCAGAATCAGCGCGATCAGGTCGTGCAGCGTCAGAAGTTCGGCGGGTTCGTCAGCATCGCCGTAGTTCAACCGGGCGAGCTCGTCGAAGGTCATCTCGCTGACGATTCCGGTGCCGTTCGAGGTTCGGTCGACGCGGCGGTCGTGCACGCACACGATGCGGCCGTCCTTCGTGAGCCGGACGTCGCATTCGACGCCGTCCGCTCCCTCCCGCAACGCGAGATCGTAGGCGGCGAGCGTGTGTTCCTTCTTCGCCGCAGATGCACCTCGGTGCGCGACGACCAAAGGGCCGCGTCGGTCCGGGCTCACGAGACCGTCACCGCCCGGTCGTCCTTCTCGGCCCCGGAGTCCGCACGAGCTGCGTCGGCCGGCTCGGTCCCGGTCTGCTCGGTATCGGTCTCGTTCTGCTCGGTCTCGGCCTCGGCCTGCTTGGTCTCGGACTGCGTGGCCTCGGACTGCGTGGTCTTTCGCTCGACGCTGGGTGCGATGACCCAGCGGGTGGGACGAGACAGCGCCGAACCGCGCAGGGTGCGGCCCTCGAGTCGGCGCATGACGGCCAGCGTCAGCACCGCGGAAACTGCAGCCACGAGCGCCACGACGGCGGCGAGCAGAACGCCGTCGGCGCGGGCTTGCAGTGTGTTGCGCAGACTCCACAGCACCTGCACGACGACCAGCGCGTTGCTCGTCGCCCAGACGGCCCACCAGATCCGGATCAAGGTGAGCTCGCGGTACACGTCGCCGTCGGCTTCGGCTCGGAGGCGCACGATCTCCGTCAGGTACACCCCGGGCATGACGATCCGAACCAAAGGCAGCATCGAGAGCAGCAGCATCCATCGCACCGACCGCGGTTCGGTCGCCCCGACCGATGCGTAGGCCAGCCGGCGTTGCCGAATCAGCCAGCAGGACGTCGTGATCAGCGCGAGCAGACCGACGATGAGCGCGCCGACCTGTGCGAAATAGACCAGCGCATCGGAAATTGCCAGTGTGATCGGCGACAGCAGTCGGGTGCGGTTGTACAGCAGAATTCCGTAGCGAAACAGCTCGGCGAACGCCGCCAGCCCGAGCAGCAGCGCCGTGATCCAGACGAACGTCTGCGCGTTGGCTGCGTACTGCTCGACGCGGCCGGCGGGCGTGTGTGCTGAGGGGTCGCGTGGGGTGTCGCGCAGCCCCCACGTGGGCGTCGAGTCGTACCGCGGAGTGGGGGTCGGTGCCGCGACCCGGGCGGGACCGACGGCTTTGCCCTTCGACGACGCAGGCCGCGCAACCCACCGAAAATTGCGGCGGCCCTGTGCCGGTGCCCGAGCGGACACCGGCGAGAGCAGCACGCCGTGGCAGCGGGGGCACCACGTACCCGGCCGTGCGCCGACCGCCCAGCGAGTGCTGCAGCGGGCGCAGACCTGGAACGCCTGTGCGCGCCCCTGCGGTGCCGACATCTAGATGATTCTCGCTTCGTCCGAATCGTCGTCGCGCTGGATCGGCCTACCGGCGGCATGCCAGTCGAGCATCCCGCCCTCGACGTTGATGGCCTCGTAGCCCACGCGATTGAGGTATTCGACGACCCGAGCCGAGCGCCCGCCGGCTTTGCAGACGACGTAGATCTCGGACTGGTTGTCGATTTCGCCTGCTCTGGACGGAATGTCGCCCATCGGGATATGCACGGCACCGGGTGCGTGTCCGGCCTGCCACTCGTCGTCTTCTCGGACGTCGAGCAGCACTGCCGCTTCCGGGAACGGCACCGGAAGGCGGTCTACGGTGACGGCGGGCGACTGCTCGGGGTGAGACACCTCTCGATCTTGTCACGGGTGCGATCGCGACTGCCACTCGTGCCCACCTGACGATGGACGGCCCCAGCTATGACCTACGTCACTTTGGCTCACGAAAGTTATCCACAGTATCCACAGGTTGATGCACAGAATCGGGGCCCGTGCCGGTTTCTATCCACAGGTCACGGCCTCACAACTGATTGCCGGTGTATCGAGTACCAACGAAGGCTGTGGATCGATCGTGATTTGACACAGCTGTTGTCTGCGGTCGTTTGTCCAAGCTGATTACCCTGGCAAACATGACTTCTCACTCCTCGGTCGAGCTACGCGTCTTCACCGAACCGCAACAGGGCGCCACCTACGACGACCTCCTCCGGGTCGCCACAGCCGCGGAGGAATTCGGCTACGGTGCCTTCTTCCGATCCGACCATTACCTCGCGATGAGCGGCGACGGGTTGCCCGGCCCCACCGACGCGTGGATCACCCTGGCCGGCCTGGCTCGTGAGACGTCGACCATCCGGCTCGGCACGCTCGTCACCTCCGCCACATTCCGCTACCCCGGCCCCCTCGCCATCAGCGTCGCGCAGGTCGACGCCATGAGCGGTGGCCGCGTCGACCTGGGGTTGGGTGCCGGCTGGTTCGAGGACGAGCACAAGGCGTACGGCCTGCCGTTCCCGGTGCTCGGTGAGCGCTTCGACCGACTGGAAGAGTCCCTCGCCGTCATCACCGGGTTGTGGGAAACACCGACCGGCGAGACGTTCTCGCACCCGGGAACCCACTACCCTGTCACCGATTCCCCCGCCCTCCCCAAGCCCGTCCAATCGCCGCGTCCACCCATCCTCATCGGCGGCGGAGGCAAGAAGCGCACCCCGGCCCTGGCCGCGAAATACGCGGACGAATTCAACATCCCCTTCGCCTCGCTGGCCGACACCGAAACGCAGTTCGGACGCGTCCGCGCCGCCTGCACTGCCGCCGACCGTGACCCCGATTCCCTCGTCTACTCCAACGCACTCGTCCTGTGCTGTGGTCGCACCGAGGAGGACATCGCCCGACGCGCCGCCGCCATCGGCCGCGACGTCTCCGAACTCCGCGAGAACGGGGCCGCGGGAAGTCCCGCCGAACTGGTCGACAAAATCGGCCGCTTCGGGGCCATCGGCGCGACTCGCGTGTACCTGCAGACCCTCGACCTCACCGATCTCGATCACCTCGAACTGGTCGCCTCCGAGGTCATCCCGCAGCTCTGATCTCCCCCGCCTCCCATCCGCCCTTGTCCACTCAACGTGACATTGACCCCCGAAAAGGCCACCACATGTCACATTGACTACCCAGCAGGGGCGAGTAGCCGGCGAGGCCGACACTCGGGTGATGTCGGTCGACCGGAGAAGTCGGGTCGGCGGGAGATCGAGCGCAGTCGTGCCACCCCAGTCCACTCAACGTGACATTCACCCCCGAAAAGGCCACCAAATGTCACATTGACTACCCAGCGGGGGGTGACTACCCAGCGGGCTGGGGTCAGGGGGCAGATCGGGTGCGAAGTTGTCGGTATCGCGTGCTGATGTGTCGTGCTGCGGGCAGTTCGATCCAGCGGTAGATGATTTCGGCGAGTGCGGCGGTGCCGGTCAGGAAGGCCAGGACGGCGGCGGTGGGTCCGAAGTGCGGTTCCACGGCTGCGTAGATGCGGTAGAGCACGAGTGTGTGGATCAGGTAGATGGCGTAGCTGCGGGTGCCGATCCAGCCGATGATGGGCCAGCGGGTGATGGGTCCGTCGTATCGGGCGAGGATGAGCACGGTGCCGGTGACGACGAGCAGTGACCACAGGTAGGTCTCGCCCATCCAGAAGGTGTGGACGTCGATGGCGAGGCGGATCACTTCGATTTGTGCGACGACGCCGATGACGATCCAGCGCCAGGTGACGAGTTTCGCCCAGCCGAGGTAGAAGATCTGGCCGAGGAACAGGGTGGGCAGTACTCCGGCGACTTTGGTGAGGAACGGGATGGTGTACGGCTGGGGCAGGTAGAGGTTCCAGAGGATCACCAGTGTGCAGAGTGCGGCTCCGATGAGGGGCACGGTGATCGGACTTGCGCGTAGTGCCGAGCGCATTGCGACGCAGTAGAGGTAGAACACGATTTGCACGACGAGTGTCCAGGTGACGCCCAGTACGGCGACCTCGGGTCGGAGGAAGAAGCCGCCGAGGAAGAAGCTGAGTACGGCCTCTCCGTTGCTGATTCCGGGTTGTCCACTGAACATGCCGTTGACGCCGAGTTTGACGAGTACGACGGCCAGGGCGATGGCGAACCAGAGGGCGGGCACGAGTCGGGCGAGCCGCGCGACCATGAAGTCCCGACGCGATTGCCGCATGGCGGATCGGGTGATGAGCAGTCCCGTGAGCAGCATGAACATGCTCACGCCCACGAAGGAGAGGTGGAGGTTGAGGCCTACGTCGTCGATGAGGACGAGGTTGACGATGTCGAGCATCCACCAGTCGCCGCCGACGTCGTCGAGCAGGTAGAACGAGATGTGCGAGTAGAGGACGGCGCAGACGGCGATGACGCGCAGGAGATCGGCACCGTTCATCTGGACGCGGGGCGCGGTCACGGCCGGTGCGGCGGCGGACTCGTCGACCGAATTTCGGTTCGGACGGTCCCCTTTCACACCCTCGAGTTTAGGTTCCGTTCATGGTGTGGACCAATTCGGCGCTGTTACGCAACTATTTCGTGACAATCGCAGGTTTTCGCAGCCCAGGAATTCGACTGTCTTGTTCACGTGGATTTATTCCGAGAAAAGCATCTCGGTTACAACGGTTGCACAAGGGGTAGGAATGAGATTGGGTTGAACCCTACGAAAGATCCGCAGTAGGACGAACGTGCCCGCATCACGCGATGGGCACGGCGTCGTTAGAGAAGGGAACCACGTGTCCGAGTACACCTTGCCCGACCTTGATTTCGATTACTCCGCCCTCGAGCCGCACATCTCGGGCGAGATCAACGAGCTCCACCACTCCAAGCATCACGCCACCTACGTCGCCGGTGCCAACACCGCGCTCGAGAAGCTGGCTGCAGCCCGCGAGGCCGAGGATCACGGCAGCATCTTCCTGCTGGAGAAGAACCTCGCGTTCCACCTCGGTGGCCACGTCAACCACTCCATCTGGTGGAAGAACCTCTCGCCCAACGGTGGCGACAAGCCCGAAGGCGAACTCGGTGCCGCGATCGACGACCAGTTCGGTTCGTTCGACAAGTTCCGCGCACAGTTCACCGCTGCTGCCAACGGCCTGCAGGGCTCCGGCTGGGCAGTGCTCGGCTACGACTCGCTGGGCAAGAAGCTCCTCACCTTCCAGCTCTACGATCAGCAGGCCAACGTGCCGCTGGGCATCATTCCGCTGCTGCAGGTCGACATGTGGGAGCACGCCTTCTACCTGCAGTACAAGAACGTCAAGGCCGATTACGTGAAGGCGTTCTGGAACGTCGTCAACTGGGCCGACGTCCAGGCTCGTTTCGAGGCTGCCACGTCGAAGACCCCGGGCCTGATCTTCCCGTAGGTTTCGAGATTGCCGCACGACGCGCAATCGCAGACAGGGCCACCGCGTTCGACGCGGTGGCCCTGTCGCATTTCGAAGGTCACGCCCTCCCGGCGGCGGGCACCGACCCGATGGTTGCGACGCCGTGGTCCGGTCTCGCGACGTCCTCGGAACGGCAGGTCGTTCGGCGCGGGGGCTCGGGATCGGGTGTCACGTGTACCTGCACGCTTCCCGACGTCGTCACCACCACAACATCCGACGCGACAACATCCGACGCGACAACATCCGACGCGGCATCGGATGACGTGACATCGGACGGGTGGACGTCGTCGATTCCGGTGAGCCCGTATTCGGTTCGTACTGCGTGTTCGGCGATCTGGGCGACGGTGTCGTCGGTGCAGCGGCCTCGGTAGTGGCGCAGCGTGAGGTGCCCGCGGTCGTGGTCGTCCACGACGGCCTGCGCGTTGGTCGGTTCGAGGTTGCCGTAGTAGCTGCCGTCGGGCAGGGCCACCATGCCCGCTGCGTATCGATCGCCGCCCAGGTGCGTCGATTCCCATACCCGCCCGCTGGGTCCGGCGAGGGCCGCCGCCACCGGCCGACCGAGCACCGCGCAGCACGGATCCTTCTTTCCGTGCGTGCAGACGAGGTAGAGCCGCTGGTCGACGCGAGTCCCGATACCAGGTGGGGTGCCCGCCGCAGCGGCTTCGATCGGTAGTTCGAGAATCTGCTCGACGGTGTCGACCGTGTATCTCTCCAGCCACGGGCCGCGGCGACCCGAGTGCGCAAGAAACACCTGTCGCGTCTCGGTGGGTTCACGCCTGCCGTGCGTTTCTCGCACCAGTTGCGGGCGTACCCCGACGGCCTTGCAGCGACGCGAGAGTTCGGTGCCGATTCCACCCAGCGGACCGTCCGGCCCCCACGGTTCGCGCCCCCACGGGCCTCGGTGCTCGATCAACACCCAGCCGTGTGCCCGTGCAGCTGTCCCGCGCAGCGATTCGTCGTTCTCGCGCGCCACTGCAGCGCAGCCGACCCAGCGTTCGGATGCCGGCACGTCAGCCCCCGATTTCGGTCGCGGTCTCGACCAGGGCCTGGGCGGTCAGCACGTTGCCGAAGAGAAAATCCTTGGACGGCAGCTCGGTCACCCGAGCTCCGAGACCGGTGAAGAGCGGGTTCTGTCGCAGTTGCGCCACGGCGTCCTCCGTCCCGGCATCGGTGAGCAGAAGGATGTCGTCGGCCGCCAGCACGTCGATCAGTTCCGGGCTGACGTCGACCGTCTGCACCGCGTCGGATCCGCGATCCTGCTGTGCGGGCGCGCGGTAGCCCAGATCGGACAGGACGGCGTAAGGAAACGATCCGTCCTGCGTCATGTACCGCAACGAGTCGGTGCGCACTCGCGCGACGGTCAACGTGCTGTTTTCCCGAGGTGAGCGTGACTCGGATTCGTCGACCGCCTGTCGATAGTCCGCCAGCAAACCGTCGGCGATCTCCTGCCGATCGAAGATTCCCGCCAGCTGCTGCAAGGTGTTCTGCCACGAGGCCGGGGTGTATTCCACGACGACGGTCGGCGCGATCGGGGCGACCCGGTCGTACAGCGCTCGGTTGTCCTCACCCGTCGTTCGCATGACGATCAGGTCCGGTGCGGCAGCCGTCAGAGCCTCGATGTCAACGTCGGCGTCGACGGATCCGATGTCGATCGGTTCGGTGGTGAGCCGATCCCGGACGACGGGTGCGTAGTCACCGGTGAGCGGCGGCTTCACCGCCGCGACGGGCTGGATGCCCAACGCGACGACGGCTTCCAACGTGCGGTCGCCGTCGAGCACGGCCACGCGCTGTGGATCGACGGGAACACTCGTCTCACCGAATGCATGCTGCGCGGTGCGGACCTCGCCGCCGGTCTCGCCCGGGGTCGATGCTTCCCGACTGCATGCGGCGACACTCAGCAGTAGCGCCATGGACAGCAACGAGACGACGGTTCGCCGGGCGGATCCTCTGTTTTTCACCGCAGCAGCGTATCGGCTGCCGAGCCGCAGTGGGCCGGCTACGTTTTCGGCTGGCACTCTCCCCATCTTGTGTGCCAGCCGTTTTCGGGTCATTCTTCTCCTTACCCAACGTCGTGTACCCGGCTTCTGCCTCGTACCTGTCTGGGAGGGATGCGCAATGGACGATCGAGATCTCATCGGTGTCTCGCCTTTTCACGCCGCCGGTCTACTGCGCGGGTTCGTGATCTCCGGTCGTTGGCCGGACACCACCAAGGAGTGGGCTCAATTCCTGGCGCTGGCCGTCCGGGTCGCGTCGATGCCGGGTCTGTTGGCGACGTCGACGGTGTTCGGGGTGCGGGAGGAGCTGCCCGAGGATCCGGAGCCGGGGACGGTCGGCCTGGTGTTGGCCGAGGGACCGGTGATCGGCGATTTCGCGTTGGCTCCCGGACGGTTCTCGGACCATCAGCCGGCCGCATTGCTGATGCTGCACCCACCGTCGGAGACGACGCCTTCTCTGCCGGAGTGTGCAGGCGCGGCCTCGGGTTGCGTTCTGCTGCCCGGTCTTCCGCATCTGGGCCTCGATCACCGGGCCGCGTGGGTGGAGGCAGAATCCGACGGCACCGTGACGTCGATGATCAGTCGGGTCGGCCTCGATCCGATCAGCGATCCCGACACCGCAGTTTTGGCGATGCTCCTCGCATCCTGACCGCTCCCCGTACACGATTTTTCGGGTCCCCAAACTTATTGGCGCATTGGACAATTGGAGAAACGGCACTTAAAGTCGTCTGCAGCGAAGGGGAGTAGCCCCCAATCAACGTGTCGACATACTGGTCGTTTTCCACGACCCGGCACCTGAACCGGTACTTCCGGTGGGCGAGACCTTCGGTCCGTTCGACGACCGAGGAGTCTGCTGTGCTGTCCGCTCTACTGTTGAGTTTCGCTGTCATTTTCGTGGCCGAGCTGGGTGACAAATCCCAGCTGATGGCCATGACGTTTGCCTTGCGCTACAAGTGGTACGTCGTCATCGGCGGCATCACGGTGGCCACGACCGTCGTGCATCTGGTCTCGGTCGCCGTCGGCCATTTCCTCGGTGTGTCCATCCCCACCGAAGCCATCTCGATCGTCGGCGGGCTCGCGTTCGTCGTGTTCGGTCTGTGGACCCTGCGCGGAGATTCGCTGTCCGACGACGAGGGTGCCAAGGCGTCGCGAGTCACCAAGTCGGCCTTCCTGGCCATCGCGTCCGCGTTCTTCCTCGCCGAACTGGGCGACAAGACGATGCTGGCCACCGTCACTCTGGCCGCCGACAACGATTGGGTCGGAGTGTGGATCGGCTCGACGGTGGGCATGGTCGCCGCCGACGCCCTCGCTATCGTGCTGGGTGCCGTTCTCGGAAAGCACTTGCCGGAACGGATGATTCAGTACGGTGCGGCCATTCTGTTCTTCGTCTTCGGCGCGGTCCTGTTCTTCGAGGGCCTGATGCCGGGTACGTCGGCTCCGTACGTGGCGGCCGCAGTCGTGGTGGCGATCTCGGCCCTCGTCGTCGCCGCTGCGTTCGTCCGACGCTCCCGCAGCGACGCACCGCAGGAAGTGGAGAAGCGCAGCACCACCGAAGACGTCTGACCTTGGTTTACACTCCTCGCGGAGGGGTGAATGAACGACAACCTGCAGGCGACGGGTAGCGACGCGGCACACCGTTCGACCGATCGGCTCATCAGGATCTTCGGCCGGTTCGTCGGTACCGGCTACGCGGCATATCTACTGCTGCTCGTTCCCGACATCGCACGCAGCAGCGTCACCGTCCCCGGGTGGTGGACCCCGGCCGCCGTGATCGTCGTGTTCGGTACCGGTCTCGCGTTCGGAGCCTTCACCTTTCACCCGAGCATCAGGGTCAGCCAGGTTGCGGGTTCGATCGCAGCGTTGGCATTCCCGGTCATGGCCCTGCTGTGGTGGGTGGCCTGGGACGGGACCACCTTCGATCGGAGCGGAATGTTCCTGTCCGCATTCCCCGGCCTGGCCTCACTCGCGGCCGCGACCGTGTGGCGACCCATCCCGGCATTCGTGCACACGGCCGTCTCGGTGGTGATCGTGCAACTGATCAATCAAGCTGTGCGAGAGCCGTTTCCTCGCAGCAACATCATCGCCGAAATATTCTTCGGGCTGATGTTCTGCACGGTGTTCGTCGCGGCGACTCTGGCCGCACTGCGTACCGGTCGCATTCTCGATGCCACCATCAGCGCCACCCACGGCGATGCCGCACGGGCGGCTGCGGCGAATGCACGCGAAGTCGAACGGGAACGGTTCGACGCCCTCATCCACGACGAGGTCATGTCATCGCTGCTGGCAGTCGCTCGCCAGGGCCGCACTGCCAGCCTGGCCCGTCAAGCACGTTCGGCATTGGCCCATCTGGACGGACTGCACACCGACACTGCGACACACGATTTCACCGTCGACGACACGATCGCTCTGATGCGGGCCTCCGCATCGACAGTCGACGAGTCGATCGATTTCAGGGTCGCCGAGGACCCCGCCGATTCCCCTGCGAACTACCCTGCCGATGCGGTCCGGTCGATCGCGGGCGCACTAGCAGAAGCACTGCGCAACAGCGTCGTTCACGCTCAGGCGTCGACCAGATCGGTGACGGTCGAGCTGGCCCCGTCGGCACTGCGAGTCATCGTGCGAGACAACGGTATCGGCTTCGATCGACGCTCGGTGCCTCCGCACCGACTCGGCGTCGCCGTCAGCATCGAGGGGCGGATGCGTCAGCTCGACGGCGGTTCGGCCGAGATCGACACCTCCCGCCGCGGAACCACTGTGCGATTGAGCTGGGCGCGATGAACGGCGAGGATGTTCGCGACCTGCTGTCGATGAAGTCGGGGGCCGCGTACGCCGTCGCCGGCTTCTACATCCTCGCGTGCGCCGTGTGTGCGTCGGCGACGCTGAAGGGTATGTCCGCGATGTGGCCGCCGTTCGTCTCGGTGCTGGTGTTCTCGGCCGCGGTCATCCTGCTGCTCAGAGCGCCGGGGGATCCGCTGAGCCCACGGTCGACGGCGTTGCTCACCGCGTCGGGGCCGGTGGCCGCGTCGTTCGTCTTCGCCGTGGTGCCGGTGCCGCTGACCGGCAGTCTGCAGTCCTGGCCTCTGGGTATGTCCGTCGTGATCTACACGTTCATGTGTGTCCGTGGCCGCACGCCGGCCGCGTGGTTCGGACTCGCGCTCACCATGTCTGTCGTCGTCGGTTGGGCAGCCTGGACGGGTCAAGGCGCACTGTTCGGGTTGTCGTTCAGTGCCATCAATATTGCTTCGTTGTTGATGGCGACGTTCTTCGCCTTCACCATCCGACCCCTCGGTGCAGCGATCTTCGAGCTCCGTGAACAATCCACCATCCGCATCGCCGCCCAGGCCGCCGCTGCGGCGGTACTCGAAGAACGTGACGCCCGCCTGGCCAGTCTCGATACGCTCGCCCGCCCGCTCCTGCAGCGCATCGCGGACGGCCCCGATCTCACCGACGAGGAAGTCCTGGCGTGCCGACTCCTCGAAGCCGAGCTCCGCGACACCCTGCGGGCTCGCGGGCTCGTACTGCCCGAGTTGGCCAGAGCGGCACGCTCGGCTCGCGCCCGTGGCGTCGAGGTCACGATGCTCGACGACCGAAGCCCCACGGCACTGAGCGAGAAGGTCCGCAACGACATCGCGGCGGGGGCGTCGAGCAGTCTGGACGGTGCCGTGACGGGATCGGTGACGGTTCGCTTGCTGCCTCCGGGCCGACCGGCCGCGGCGACGATCCTGCTCGACGACTTCGGTGACGGTGCCCAGCGAGTCGAGTACGACGACTCCGGCCGCATTCTGCCCTGATCGGCGGGCACAGGAGTGAGGTTCCGTCCTGCCTGGTGTGGGGCCGGAGCCGACCCTCATCGGCCGCCGTCCTACTACTCCTGGCCGGATGCGGTTTCGTCGAGTCCGGCCCGTCGCAGCCGACCGAGGCGATAACGTTGGCTGCATGTGATGGAACGACCACGATTCAGTGTCAACGGGGCACGGGCTCCCGTCGGGATGCAAGGAGTTGGCGATGAATGTTCCGATCGGGACAAGGTGGGTCTTCTTCTGGTCGGCACTGACGCTGCTGTGGGCCGTTGTTTCCGTGAGTCGAACTCAGGACGGTGAGTTTTCGATCTGGTCCTGGGTGGCTACTTGTTTGTTTGCTGCGGCCGCAATCCTGACCGGGCTTCGTACATTTCGCCGCAGAAGTGACGACGAGCGCAGAAGTGACAACGAGCATGGACTCACGAATTCTTAGGGAGTATCACCGTCACTCGAAGGGCGGTAGGCCGACCGACCCCTCGGTGCGGGAGAGTCGGGTGCGGGAGAGCGGGGTGCCTGGGAGTGGGGTGAGGTCCCCCGCCGGTTATGGTGCAGAACACAGCGTGGTCGCTGCCTGTGCCGCGACCCGACACCGCTAACGAAGGGGATCGTACGACGTGGAGATTTCAGGAACAGCAGCACTCGTCACCGGTGGCGCGTCGGGCCTCGGAGCAGCAACCGCAGCACGTCTGGCAGGCGCCGGCGTCACGGTGTTCGGTCTCGATCTGCCGCAGTCCATCGAGCGCGCCGGAGACAGTGTCCCGGACGGCGTGACCCTCATTCCCGCCGACGTCACCAGTGAGGCCGAGGTCGAGGCCGCACTGGACACCATCGTCGAGTCCGGTGTGCCGCTGCGCATCGTCGTCAACTGTGCAGGCGTGGGCTGGGCGGGTCGCATCCTGTCCAAGAAGGGACCGCACGATCTCGAGCTGTTCCGCACGGTCATCACCATCAACCTGCTCGGCACGTTCAACGTGATGCGGCTGGCCGCCAACCGCATTCAGTCGCAGTCCACCGTCGACGACGCCGGCCAGCGCGGCGTTGTCATCAACACCGCATCGGTCGCCGCATTCGAGGGTCAGATCGGCCAGATCGCCTACACCGCCTCCAAGGGCGGCGTGCACGCGATGACCATCACCGCGGCCCGTGACCTGGCCCAGGTCGGCATCCGCGTGAACACCATCGCCCCCGGCATCGTCGACACCCCGATGCTCGCCGGTGTCACCGAGGAATACCGTCAGGGCCTCGAGGCGTCCGTGCCCTTCCCGTCGCGTCTCGCGCAGCCCAGCGAGTACGCCCAGCTGGTGCAGATGATCGCCGAGCACGACTACCTGAACGGCGAGACGATCCGCATGGACGGCGCGATCCGGATGGCACCGCGCTAGAAGTCCTTTCGCGTGTGGCCCCGACTTCTCGGGCGCGGGGTCACACGCGAGCGCGCAGGTCCGCCACGGTCGGGATCTCGTGCTCGGCGCGGTCGGACATCCACTCGCGCAACACTTTGGTGGCGAGCACATCGTCCTCGTTGTAGACGAGTAGCCGTTCTCGCTGGGTGTGATCGGGATCGGCGTCGTATCCGACGGCCTCGCGGTACCAGCCCATCGACGCCTCGCCGCCGGCTTCCTCGTCGCGCCAAGAGAATCCAGCCACCGGGGCAATCTTCTTCAGCCCCTTGCCGTTCGGGCAGATGAACTGGTCACTGACGGCCTGATAGATATCCACCCACTGCTCGCTGTCGATGAATTCGCGTATCTGCGCCTCGGTGGGCACTCCGGGGACGTCGGCGAAGCGTCGGGCCGAGTCGAGTAGCCATTTGTCCTCGGCTTGTCTCGAATAGCAATACGCTGCAAACGTTTTGCCGCGAGCCGCGGCATCGGCCCGCGTGTCCATCAACCAGTTCCAGAACACCGCGAACGAGCGTCCCTCGTCGACGGTGGGCAGCGGATCCCACGTGACGAAGCCGCGATACTCCGACGGCGGTCCGCCTGCCTCGGTGAGGAGCGTGCCCCACAGGTACGCGCCGTGCTCCTGATAGCTCTCCATGTCGACGTCCACCTCCACGTCGGCGCGGTGGACCGTCACGGTCTCCGATCGACGCAGCAGCGGCACGTCGGCACGCCAAGCCAGCGCCGCGGACACCGCGTCGTCGAAGTTGCCGAAGGGCCACTCCTCGGGAGCCGGACCGGTCCATTGCGCCAGCTCGTCGATCGTCCGCACTCCAGCGCTGCGCAGCACGTCCGCTCGGGATCCCGATGCGACGAGAGAGACGTCGCGGGCCGCCACCAACTGTGGCTTGCAGTCGAACCACCAAGCACACGAACGACATTCGCTGATCTGCGAGGGAACGGTCACCGCGTCACCGCTCGCGACAGCAAGCCGGTCCGCGAAGCGAATGTCGTACTCGTCGAGCGCGGCAGTCAGGTCGTGTACCAACACGCACTCTCCGCGGTAACCCACTGCACCCCCGACCGGGGTGGCCGTGGCCAAGCCCTCGTGGGCGAGCATGCGGTACAGGTGCGCGAGGCGGAGCTGATCGCGCAACTGACTGCGCACCTTGCGGGTCTCGTCGACGGCCGGAGCCCAGTGCGTGAGCGGGGTGGTGCGCGCGCCGCGCCCGGGGTCGGTCACCTTGTGATTGACGACGATCACCGGAATGTAGCCGCCCGACGCGTCCCGCACGAGAAGCTCGCTCCGTCCGCGGCGGCCGGTATCGCGTTCGAGTGGCAGAACTGCATTCCAGATACGTTCGACGCCTGCGCGGCAGGCCGCGACGGTCGCATCGGCCGCAGCACGGGCCGTGGGCTCGTCGATCTCGGTCCATTGCATGGGGTCGGCCGCTGCCAACTGCGCGCGAATGTTCTCGCGATGCGCCTGGGCCGCCTCTCGGCGTTGCCGCACCCCGGGATTTTCGGGTTCACCGCGCAGGAGCGCCCCGTAGGCGGTGTCGAGATAGAGCCGGTGCCGACATCGCGTCAACGATCCGGCGTCGAGCAGCACAGGTACGTGCGACGCTGCCGCATCTCGTTGACCGTTCACACCGCTAGACATTAGGTGAGCCCTCCGACAGCCGAAGAAGAACAGCTGCCTATCAGGCGGGAGTGGAGCCTGCGGAATGACCCATTAGGCTGTGTGGAACGCACCGTTACCGCCTAGCAGCACATGTCAGGAGCCTTGTCGATGGGTCTGTTCCGTAAGCGCAAAGGTCGTGCCACTCGCAAGGCGGAGGCGAAGGCCCTCAAGCACAAGGCCACTCTGGAGGCGAAGCTCGGCGCGAAGAACGAGCGCAAGCAGCTGAAGTCGATCGCCAAGGCGCAGCGCAAGCTCAGCGCGGTGGAGGCGAAGTCGCAGAAGAATGTCGAGAAGGCGCAGGTCTCGGCGTTGCGGGCGCAGCAGAAGGCGGCTGCGGCCGGCACGCTGAACGTGGCTCAGATTCGTAAGTATCTCGGTATTGCTCGGCTTCTGCTGCCGGTCCTGGCTCCGATTGCCTACCGCGCTGCCACCGTCGTTCGCGGGCAGCTCGACAACCGTAAGGCGCAGCAGTTGGGTGTCGCACCCGATCAGCTGAGCGAGTACTCGGGCCACGGCGGCAAGCTCAGCGCCCGGATCGCCGGTGCCGAGAAGTCGCTGAGCACCATCGGATCGCGTCATTCGGATCCGGAGACCAAAAGTTTCGGTGCCGCGATCAGCGAGCGTCTCGACGATCTGACCACCGCTGTGCGCGCCGCCGAGCAGATGCCGCCTGCGCGCCGCAAGACTGCCCACGCCGCCATTTCCGCTGAGCTCGACGGCATCGAAGCGGACGTGCTCGCTCGCCTCGGCGTGCGCTGATCTCACCGACCATCCGATGACCGACGGCTCTGCTGCACCGCTTCGCGGCGGAGCTGTCGGTACGGTCACCGCCGCGCTCGCGGTGGCTGCGCACGGAATGGCGGGCGGCGGCTATCTCAGCGGATCGGGATTGGCTCTGCTGATCGTGGTCAGCCTCGGCGTGGGTGCCATGACTGCCGTTCCGCGTCGCTCGACCGTTCTGTTGCCCGCCCTGATGGGTGGCCAACTCCTCGCTCATACCGCACTGAGCCTGAGCGACATGGCCGGCATGTCGGGCTCGTCACACAGCCATTCGCTGCTGCCCAGCGTCGCGATGATCGGCTTTCACGCGGCCGCGTCGCTGGTCGCCGCGCTGTTGATCGCCGCAGCCGAACGTCTCTACGGCCCGATCACATCGATCGTTCGTGCCGTTCTCGCGCTCCTCACTCCCCTGCCCGACGGTTCTGCTGTCGGTCGCGTCCGGTTCTCCGTCGCGATGCCGTCGGCGCACGGTATTGCCCTGGACTGGGCCATTTCTCGTCGTGGGCCCCCGATGTCGGTCAGCTCGTAACTCTGATCCGACATCCCCTTTCACCTTCGTACAGAAATGACCCAACAATCATGAAGAGTTCCATTTCGCGTGCCTTGTTCGTATCCGGTGCCACCGTCGGCGCACTGCTGATCGGCGCAGGCGCAGCCTCCGCCCATGTGGTCGTCTCCGCGCCCGACGCCGCGCAGGGCGGCTACTCGGTCCTGACGTTCCGCGTCCCCACCGAGTCCGATACCGCATCGACCAACTCGGTCAAGGTCACCTTGCCCGGCCTCAATTCTGCTCGCACCCAGCCCATTCCGGGGTGGACGTCCACCGTCGAGAAGGACTCTGCCGATCTCGCCGTGTCGGTGACGTGGACGGCGAATCCCGGTGCCGAGGTCGGTCCGGGCCAGTTCCAGCAGTTCCTGCTCTCGGCGGGGCCACTGCCCGAGCAGGAGACCGTGTCGTTCCCGGCCACCCAGACCTACACCGACGGTGAGGTCGTGCAGTGGAACGAGCCGATGACCGAGGACGGCAGCGAGCCCGAATTGCCCGCTCCCACACTGACCCTCGCAGCATCGAGCGGTGACGCGCACGGCGGAGCCCACGCCGAGACGACGGACGCAGCCGAGCAGACGTCCACGTCCTCCTCGGACACCACCGCCCGTTGGATTGCCGGTGCCGGGCTCGTTCTCGGTGCCGTCGGTGCCGGCCTCGGAATCGGTGCAACCGTACGGAGCCGACGCTCGTGAGGGCGCTGACCGTGTCCGCCAAAGCGGTGGTCGTATCGGCGGTGGCCTTGCTGGCACTGCTGGTCGCGGCTCCGATGGCCTCGGCACATTCGCAGGTCACCGGGTACAGCCCGGCCGACGGCTCCTCGCTCGACGCATCTCCGGCGACGGCATCGGTGACTTTCAACGAGGTGCCGCAGTCGCAGTTCGCCACGCTCAACGTCGTCGGCCCCGACGGCAACATCTGGTCGAAGGGCGATGCTCGCATCGAGGGCCAGAGCGTGGTCGTCGATGTCGGTGATCTGGGCCCTGCCGGCGAGTACACCCTCGCCTACCGGATCACCTCGGCCGACGGTCATCCGGTGAGCGGCACGGCCACGTTCACGCTGACGCAGGAAGGGTCCGGAACACCCGGGGCACCGGCCGATGCGTCGGGTACCTCGGAAGAGTCCGAGGACGGGTTCCTCGGCGGCTACGGTCCCATCGTGCTGGTCGTGGTTGCGGTCCTCGCCTTCGGCGGAGCATTGGCATTCGCACTGCGTAAGCCAAAAGACCAGCGCAAGCCGAAAGACCAGCGCAAGCCAGAAGACCAGCGTAAGCCGAAGAGCGAGAAGTAGATCCGACGTGGCTGCGGTGAGCGAGAGGAGCGTTCGGCTCGTGCTCGCCGCCGCAGCCTCGGCGGTGGTGGGGGTCGCGGCAGCGTTCGCGCTGGCGTACCCCACCTTTCCCAGCGGGTCGTCGTGGCTCCGCGTCATCGCTGTCGCGTCGGGTTCGGTGGTGTTGGGGTTCGGAATTCTCGCTGTCCTGGACGGTAATTCCGCATCTCGACGCCCCGCCCTCGACTCGCTGGTGATGTGGCGGTCGATCGGGTTCCTGTCGGGTCTGTGGGCGGTGGCCGAGTTCGTCCTGTTGGCAGCGGCCGCAGCCGAGGCCGAGGGCCGAGCAGTGACGGCGCTGTCGCCGAGTGCATTTGCGGCCTTCGTCGCGTCGATCTCCGTCGGTCGACTCGGCGCGACGACGGTGCTCCTCGCGCTCGTTCTGTGCGCCATGGGCGTACTCGGATATCGACGAGACGCATCCTGGTCCCCGGTTCCCGTGGTCACGCTGGCGGCGCTGGCCCTGGTCGCGCGACCGATCACCGGACACATGTCGCAATTCGCATTCGGGTCCATTGCCGTTGCCGTGCATGTGGTGTGCGCCTCGGTGTGGCTCGGTGTGCTCGGCGCGATGGCGCTGAGTCTGCGGACCAAGACAGCCTGGGCGACGCTTTTACCGGCCTACTCCCGGATCGCGCTGTGGTGCGTCGTCGGGGTGACCCTGACGGGCGTATTCGACGCGGTACTGAAGTTGGAGAGCCCGGCGGCTGCGATCGAGACTGGTTACGGCCGAATCGTTCTCGCCAAAGTCGTGATGACCGTGATCCTGGTGGCCCTGGCATCTCGGATCCGCCGCACGTGGTTGCCGACCGCCACTGCGCACCGCTCCACGGCGGACTACTCGGTGGGACGAGCTGCCGCCCATGTCTGTCTGCTGACGGTGGCGTTCGGACTGGCGGCGGCGTTGGCGACCACGGCCTGAGGCCGGAGTGCAGCCAGCGGAATGACCAGACAAGCGAGTCTGTCGGGGCTCTGTACTAGCCTGAGTGCATGCCGAAGTTGACTGTGGTGCCGGGTGGTTCCTCGGTGTCCGCGCGCGATCGGATTCCCACGGTCGCCGAGTTCTTCGCAGGTATTGGTTTGGTGCGAATGGGCTTGGAGCAGGCCGGTTTCGAGGTGTGCTGGGCCAACGACATCGAGCGCGACAAGCACCACATGTATCGCCAACACTTCGGTGACGACGCGGCCCATTTTCAGCTCGGGGATGTTGCCGGCACGCGCGGCGACGATCTGCCGGACGGTCTGTCGTTGGCATGGGCGTCGTTTCCGTGCACGGATTTGTCTCTGGCCGGGGGCCGGGCCGGTCTCGCCGGTAAGAACTCCTCGACATTTCGGCACTTCACTCGGGTGCTGGACGAAATGGGTGACGGCCGTCCCGAGGTAGTAGCGCTGGAGAACGTCGTCGGCCTGGCCACCAGTCATGGGGGCGACGATCTGGCGGCTGCGGTCCGTGAGCTCAACGAACTCGGTTATTCGGTGGACGTCCTCACCATCGATGCTCGACGGTTCGTCCCGCAGTCCCGTCCTCGTCTGTTCCTGATCGGTGCGCAACATCCGCCGGAGGATGCCCGCGATCCCAACAGTGAACTGCGTCCGGATTGGTTGCAGGCGGTCTACGGCGATTCGACGCTGTCGACGCATCGGGCTCCGCTGCCCAGCCCGCCGATCCCGTTGACCAGTGGTCTCGGCGATCAGGTCGAGCGGATGGATTACCGCGACGAGCGCTGGTGGGATGCAGACCGCACCGAGGCGTTCGTACGCTCGTTGTCTCCGATTCAGTTGCAGCGCATCGAGATCCTGAAGAAGGCACGCAAGGTCAGTTACCGCACCGCCTACCGTCGTACCCGCAACGGCGTCGCGGTGTGGGAGGCCCGCCCCGACGACATCTCCGGCTGCCTGCGTACTGCGCGCGGTGGGTCGTCGAAGCAGGCGGTGGTCAAGATCGGCCACGGCCGGTTGCAGGTGCGCTGGATGACGCCTCTCGAGTACGCCCGCTTGATGGGAGCCGGCGACTACACGCTCGGCGGTCTGCGGAACAACCAGGCGCTCTTCGGTTTCGGTGATGCGGTGTGCGTTCCGGTGGTCGCGTGGCTGGCGGAGCACTACCTGATGCCCCTGGTGAACGGGACACTCGGTTCCATCGCGCCGAATGCGACTGCTGCGCATGTCCAGTCACGGTAAGTCCTCGCTGCGGGCGTCGGCGGTCGCGCCGCGCAAGAGCAGTCTGCCTGCGGACGATGTGCAGTCATTTCGAGCTGCACTGCGAGAAGTGCTGAGCGAGAAAGACGATCGAGGGCGCGTCTGGTCGGCGGCCAAGTGGGGCGTGTATGCGTTCTACGACTACGACGGCGAGCCGATCTACGTGGGGCAGACCAAGGAGAAGCTCAGCGTTCGGGTACAGCGGCATCTGACCAATCAGCGGACCGACGCCGTCGCGATGCGAGTGCTGGACGTGTTCGAGGTCGCGGAGATCGAGATCTGGCCGCTCTGGCAGTACGAGGACCTCAAGAAGTCCGACGGCGCAGAACAATTCCGCGCAGCCGAACGAGATTTGAACGCCCACGAGTACACGGCGTACCTCGAGGCCATCGACAGGTCGCGCCACAAGGCGATCCTGAACGAGAAGATCCCGCCGGTCTCCGAGCCCGTCACTCTGCCTGCGTCACTGCGGCGCTCGCTGATCTCCGAACAGACCCGAATCGAGCGCGGGCACCCCGACATTCGGATCGCGCGACGCGCGGAGACCATCTCCCGATTGGCTGCGGTCACTCGCGAGCGCGGTGAGGTGTCCGAGGGTCTGCGACGCGTCCTGGTGGTGCAGGCGGTGCGTCTGGCGTATTTGTCTGCGGAGCGACTCGCCTTTGTCGAGGGTCACCCCATTCCCGATCCCGCGGCCATCGACGTCACCGCCCTGGTGGGTTCGGTGCTGCACGAACGTAGCGATCCCGAGGATCCAGACGACCCCGGAGACCCAGAGGACCTACCCGAGCCCGACGCCGAGCTGGACCTGTTCAGCGACTACTGACTCCCGTCGCCGTAGGCTCGACCTGTGCCGCTTCCCCCTCACGTTGCCGATCTCACCAGCATCGATCTGTTGCTGTCGGTGGCAGAGCTCGGCAGCATCGGCCGTGCCGGACACGCCCACGGCATGTCGCAGCCCGCGGCAAGTTCTCGCATTCGCGCGCTGGAGCGCCGCGTCGGAGCGCCGTTGTTGAAGCGGGGCGCACGCGGAACGGTGCTGACCGAGTTCGGCGAGCTCGTCGCGAGTTGGGCAGCGCCGGTCGTCCGGTCGGCCGAGGACTTGGCGACGGCGATCGCCACGCTGCACGCCGAGCGCATCGGCCACCTGCAGATCGCGGCCAGTCAGACTGTCGCCGAGTACCTTCTACCGCGATGGCTCGTCACGCTGCATACAAAACTGCCCCAGATCGTGCCCACGCTGAGCTCGGGCAATTCGGCGGTGGTCGCCGCGACGGTGCTCGCCGGAGACGCAGACCTGGGGTTCATCGAAAACCCCAGTGTCCAGGCCGAACTCACGTACCGCACCGTCGCAACCGACGAACTGGTTCTCGTCGTGGCACCCGGGCATCCGTGGGCGCACTCTGCACCGTCGACCGAGGAGGTGGTCGAGACGGCGTTGGTCACCCGCGAGGCCGGGTCGGGAACCAGGTCCGTGTACGAGAGTGCCGTTGCTGCAGCCGGTCTCGGCCCGCCGACAACTCCTCTGCTGGAAGTGTCGTCGACGACGGCCATCAAGTCCGCTGTCGCGGCTGGGATCGGCGGTGCCGTCCTCAGTTCACTGGCCGTCGCGACGGAGCTGGCGGCGGGCAGTCTGATCGGAGTGCCGCTCCCCGATCTGTCCCTGCACAGAGACTTGCGCGCCATCTGGCGATCGGGCCGTGAGCCCAGCGGCCCGGCCGCAGAACTTCTGACGGTCGCGACGTCCATCCAGCCATAAGCTTCGGTTATGGCTGGCTAGCGAATTGCTGTCTACCGGACGTGGGCCGCGTCGCGCACAGTGAGGTCATGACCGTCCTCGAGTCCGTCTCGTATGCACCCCGGCTGTCGCGCAGGCGGACCGTCGAGCACATCACCCCCAACTGGTTCGCCGCCGTCATGGGAACCGGCATCGTCGCCACCGCGGCCGCCACACTGCCCGTCGACCTTCCTGCGTTGCACGTCTTCGCCGTCGTCGTATGGGTACTCGCTGCCGCAGCACTCGTAGTGATCGGCGCAGCCTTCGTGCGGCACTGGACCGGTTACCGCGCACGCGCAGTCGACTACGCGCAGCACCCGGTGATGATGCAGTTCTACGGCGCACCGCCCATGGCCTTGCTCACCGTCGGTGCCGGGGCCGGCCTGCTCGGCGGAGACCTCATCGGTCCCACGGCGGCGACCGCACTGTTCGCAGTCCTGTGGGTCGCCGGCACGGTCACCGGCCTGCTCACCAGCGTCGCCGTCCCCTTCCGAATGATCACATCCGCTCACCGGGAGCAGGTCACGGCACTGCCCGCGTGGCTGATGCCCGTCGTCCCGCCGATGGTGTCCGCGTCGACCGGCGCGTTGCTGCTCCCTCACCTGCCCGACGGCCAGTGGCGGTTGGCGCTGCTGTGCGCGTGCTACGCGATGTTCGGGCTGTCGCTGATCGTCGGAATGCTCACGTTGACTCTGATCTACGGACGCCTGCTGCACGGCGGTCTGCCGTCCGTCGACGCGGCTCCGACGGTCTGGATCACGCTCGGGTTTGTCGGCCAGTCGGTCACGGCGGCCAATCTGCTGGGCAACGATGCAGCGACGGTGTTCACCGGTGCGCAGTCGTCGATCGCCGTCGGGCTGCACGTCGTCGGGATCGGCTACGGACTGATCATGGGCGGATTCGGCGCGCTGATGTTCGCACTGGCCACTGCGCTGACCGTCCATGCGGCGCGGAGGAAGATGAGCTTCTCACTGACGTGGTGGTCGTTCACTTTCCCCATCGGCACCTGCGTCACCGGAGCGACCGCACTGGGCAATGCCCTCGATTTCGGCGCGGCCCGTGCCCTTGCCGTACTGCTGTACGTCGTACTCGTGACGGCCTGGATCACTGTCGCTGCTCGAACCCTCCGAGGCGTGTGGCGAGGAAACCTGCTGCAGCCCAGCTGATCTCACATGTGCGCGAGTACGTTCACCACGTTGCCGCCTGCGTCTCGGAAGAAGAATCGGCGCACGCCCCACTCCTCGTTGGTGATCTCGTACGCGATTTCGAGATTCGCATCCACCGCGGCGCGGTAGGCCGCGTCGACGTCGTCCACTTCGAGAGACGCCGACGGATTCACCGGGCCGGTGGGGTCGACGGTGATCAGACTCAGTTGCGCGGTGCTGTCCCCCGGTGACGCAAGTGTGGCGATCCAACCGTGGTTCATCACCACCTCCATGCCGGTGACCTGGACATACGCGTCCAGAGCAGCATCGAGATCGGTGACCGTGAGCAGGGGCATCGCGCGCACAACGTCCATCGTCGGACTGTATCGCGCCGAAAGCGTCCCCGCGGGGACGTTCTCGACAGGCATCTCGCACATGGGGGACGATGTTTCGATGCTGACGATCAAGGTGACTCTGGCCGACATCGAACCAGCGGTGTGGCGGCGGTTCACCATCAATTCCGACGCCACACTGCCCGAGCTACACGACGTCATCCAAGATGTCATGGGCTGGGAAGACCGACACCTGCACATGTTCTTCGTCGGCGACGATCCCTATCGAACCAGTCGACGCTACGAGATGAAGTCCGCGCTCGAAGAGTGGGACGACGGCGCCGGGACGCTCGAGGACGGCGTTCGAGTGGACGAAGTCCTCGGTGCCGTCGGGGATCGTCTCGGGTACGAGTACGACTTCGGTGACGGATGGACACACCACCTGGTCGTCGAAGAAATATCGCCCGTTGCCGGTACTGCAGCCTGCCTCGACGGCGCCCGCGCCTGCCCACCCGAGGACTGCGGTGGCACGTCGGGCTACGACGAACTGTTGAAGGTTCTGGCTGATACCGATCATCCTGAGCACAACCATATGAAGCAGTGGGCGGGCAGCTTCGAGGAACGCTTCGCGGTGGCCGACGCGAACAACAGAATCGCGTTGCGGCGCGCGGTGACGGAGTTGGCCGGACGCGTGCGGGAGCGCCTACCCAAACTCGGCTCGCTTCTCGAACGCGGGCCCCTCGAGTATCACCCCGATCTGCCCGATGTCCTCGCACGCGTCGATTTCGATGTGGCACAGCTGGACCCCGTAGCGGCGGCATCGGCAATGGAAAAGCTGACATGGATGCTGGCGCGGGTGGGCGCAGACGGAATCACGCTGACTGCTGCGGGCTATCTCCCACCCAAAGACGTCGCTGCGATGCGTGCAGAGCTCGAGTGGGGTGCCGAATGGTTCGGAAGCTCCAACCGCGAGGTGGACCATCAGCAGGTGCACTGGCTTCGGGCTGCAGTGACGCAACTCGGGCTGGTTCGCGTGCTGAAGGGACGGCTACTTCGCACCCGGTTGGGCAACACCCTGGCCACCGACCCGCTCCGACTGTGGTCGCACGCCGCGGCTCGGATGCCCTTCGGCCGCGAGCAGTACGAGAAGGATGCAGGCCTGCTGCTGCTGGTTTCGGTTGCAGGGGGTTGCTTTGCGACCGAACGCAATTCGCTGATCCTACGAAGCCTCGAGACCATCGGGTGGCGAATCCCCGAAAGCGAAAGACGCTACGCCCAGTACCTCGCTCGACCGACCTTCGACTTCCTCACTCTGATCGGCGCTGTGCCGTCGACTTTGGGTCGCGACGGGGCCGTACCGGATTGGGGACGCACTTTTGCCGTACATGCACTCGGCTCGTGAACCAGAAGGTGCTACCGGCCGCTCGTCAGGTCATGCTGCGCGCCCTGCGCGCCGCAGACGATCTCGATCGAGCGCCTCGAGCAGCAGGGGCGCCAGAAGGTCAGGTACGCAGAACTTGTCGTTCACCTTGACGAGCAATCCGAGGTCGAACATCGACATGAACCGGAGTGTCGCGACGGTCTGAATCACCTTGCTGTCGGACATCTTTCCCAGGACGACACCGTCGGATTCCCCTACCGGATCACCGACGAGGCTGCGCACGAGCACGGTGGTCGCCAACGTCGAGCCTGCCACGAGCTCGGACTGCACGGAATCATCGCCGGAGTCGTACACAGGCGTCAAGCAGGATGCGTACGCCTCGACCACGGCGGCGCGAGTTCGGTCCGCACTTGGAGACACCACCCAAGCTCCGGCTTCGGGTCCGCGGGTGTAAGTCTGGCCCGCGTGCTCGAGAACCCCGACCCTACGGGCGGTATCCAACACCGATCGATAGTTCACCATTGCCATGAAGTCAGGTTGTTCAGGGATGCTGTCGAAACCCGGAATCCCGAGCGCGGCAACGATCTCGGCCGAGTCGTCCCAGTAGTCGATTCGGGCCGATGGCGCGCGGCGCTCGGTCGCAGCCCACGATGCCAACCGTTGCAGGAGTGAGACCATTATCGGTGTACTCAGTGGGCTCGAGCGCCCCGGCGATATCGGAGAACTGGGCACCGACGCGAATGCAGACGGGAACCCGATCTCTCTCGAGATCTCTTCGTTCTGAGATGGCGACAACCGTTCGGCGACGACGAACGTGCCGAACAGATCGATGGCGCGACGTATCTCGTCGCGCTCCCATGGCGACCGCTCATAGTCATCGAGGTCCAAGTACTCGTGATCATCGAGACAGAACATGTCGATCGGAAAATCTGCGCCGTACACGCTCACGTTCCGCTCGCGGACCGACCGATCGACTGTCATTGCTGTCGCAAAAGCCGTCAACTGATCTGCGACCCAAGCATTCTCGATCAGCCAATCGGAGAAGTGAAGAAGCGCGCTCGGCCAAAATAGAGGTTCCCTTTCACGCTGAACCTGACTGTGGGCCTCGCGACTGGTCTTTCTGCTACGCGATCTGCGGTTGCTCATGATGTCCCCCCGGATGTGTGTGGTCGAGAGAGTAGACGAGGGGTACGACAAGCGAGCGAAGGCGGCTGATGACCCGCAATGCCGAGGATCTTCGAGGCATCGAGCAGATCGGCTCACCCGAGGACGTGGTGCGCGCTCCGACATCGGCGTTCGTCGCGCGTTTCCTGTCCGACGCCACCCTCGTCGACGGCGTTGTCGCAGACGGCACCTTCACTTCGGGCTCCCTCACACTCGAGGCGGAGGGCTCCGGACCCGGGACGCTCGCAATCCTGCCGACCGACATCGACATCGTGCCCGGATCTGCGGACGACACTGGTGAGGTCAGTGGCACCGTCACGTCGTCATTGTTCGGCCGCGATGCGAGCGACGTCCTGGTGCACTGCGACGACGTCGACTTCCGCTGCTCGACGCGCGGGCCGCGGCCCGAGGTGGGCGAGACGGTCGGCCTGTCCGTGCGGCGATCCTTCTTCTATCCGCACTAGCGTCACCGGCCCGAAGGATCTGGCCATCCCCACATCGACGCTGTGACCCACCAGACAGGAATATTGTTTGCTTAGCGCATATATGTATATATATGGTTGCAGACAGCAAGTAAATCGAACTCAGCGTTGGAGTACTCATGGCAGTTCAATCCACGACAGCGGAATCGCTCGTCGAAGAGGTTTTCCTCTTCGGGCGCACGCTGAAGCGGGCCGTGACCACCGGAGTCGAGGATTCACCGTTGCCGCAGGCGCTGACCGGAGTTCTGGCCATCCTCGCGACAGAGGGTGAATGCAGACAGACCGACCTCGCCAGCAGGCTCTGCGTCAGCCAGTCCGCCCTCAGCCGGCAGATCGCGGACCTCGTCGAACTCGGCTACATCGATCGGCACCCCGATCCGGACGACAGAAGAGCGTCCCGGGTCTGCGTGTCGGACGAAGGCCAAGCTCGACTGAAACAGATTTGGGACAGGCGAGCTCGTCGCCTGGCAGAGATGTTGAGCGAGTGGAGCGAAACCGAGGCTCTCGATGCCCTCGATTCCATCCGCAAGCTCAACGACACGTTCACCGAAGACGCCCACGCCCAGCACCAGGACGTGGCCCGCATTGAATTGATTGCGAGATAACCAATGACAACATCCGCGGAGAATCCGCCGAATCAGGCAGTCGCCGATCCCGATGCGATGACGCATCGCCAGATCCTCGAAGCCCTCACCGGTCTGCTGGCCGCGCTGTTCACCGCGCTGCTGAGCACCACCATCGTCTCGACCGCATTGCCGACCATCATCGGTGACCTGAAGGGTTCGCAGACCGCGTACGCCTGGGTCATCACCACCGCCCTGTTGGCCAACGCCGCGTCGACGCCCATCTGGGGCAAGCTCGCCGACCTGTTCAACAAGAAGGTCCTGGTCCAGAGCTCGATTCTGATCTTCGTCGCGGGCTCGCTCATCGCCGGCTTCGCGCACAACGTTCCGGTGCTGCTCGCCGCACGTGTGGTGCAGGGCATCGGCATGGGTGGCCTGACGGCACTCGTCATCGCCATCATCGGAACCATCGTCTCCCCGCGTGATCGTGGCCGCTATTCCGGTTACACCGGTGCCGTCATGGCCGTATCGATGTCCGGTGGCCCCATCCTCGGCGGCGTCATCGTCGACAGCCCCCTCGGGTGGCGCTGGTGCTTCTTCGTCTGCGTCCCGTTGGCTGTCATCGCCCTCGGCCTGCTGCAGAAGACGCTGCACATCAAGACCGTCCGCAAGGACAACGTCTCCATCGACTGGCTCGGCGCACTTCTGCTGACCGCAGGCGTGTCCGTTCTCCTCGTGTGGGTTTCGTTCGCAGGCAAGGCCGACTACTACGCCTGGATCTCTCGTGAGACCGCGTACCTCGTCGGCGGCGGAGTTGCGCTGCTCGTCCTGACGATCATCGTCGAGGCTCGACACAAGTCGCCGATCATCCCGCTCAAGATCGTCACCGAGCGCACCACCGGCCTGGCCATCATCGCGTCCATCGCGGTCGGCGTCGGCCTCTTCGGAGCCACCACGTTCCTCGGCCAGTACTTCCAGACTGCTCGCGGCTACACCCCCACCGAAGCTGGATTGCTCTCCATCCCACTGGTGTTCGGCATGCTCGTCGCCTCCGTGGGCTCCGGTCAGCTGATCACCAAGTTCGGTCAGTGGAAGCCGTTCATCGTCACCGGCTCCATCTTGCTGGTCATCGGATTCCTGCTGCTGGGCACCATCGACCACGCCACCAGCCTGGTGACGGTCGGCATCTTCATCACCATCGTCGGTCTCGGTACCGGCATGCTGATGCAGAATCTCGTTCTCGCAGTGCAGAACACGGTCAGTGTGCAGAACGTCGGTGCAGCATCGTCGACGGTTGCCTTCTTCCGTACCTTCGGCGGAGCGATCGGCGTCTCGGTTCTCGGTTCGCTGCTGGCAACCCGTGTCGCCGAGAAGTCGGCAGCCGGTCTGGCGCAGCTCGGTGTGGACGGTTCGGCCGGAGGCGGCGGATCGCTCGACCTCACGGCACTGCCTGCTCCGATCGTCAGCGTCATCCGCACCGCATACGGCGACGCGACCGGACGCATCTTCATGATCGCCGGCTTCGTTGCGATCGTCACGCTCATCGCAGTGGTCTTCATTCCGAATCGCCCGCTGCGCAAGACGATCGACATCGCGTCGGCACCGGCGCAGGGACCCGTTGCCGATCTGGACAAGACCGATCTGGACCGGAACGATCTCGACGCTGACGCTCAGGCACAGCCCGAACGTCGCGAACAGCTCGCCGAGATCCCGTCCTTCGGGGCGACTCAGGATTACGTCGGAGCGCAGTACGGCAACGAACGTCGCTTCGAGCGTCGCAACGAAGGTCGCCACGAGGCTCAGCCGGGTCAGCGTCCCTTCGATGGACTGAGCACCGATGCCCGTGATCGACTGCTCACGCTGCTGCTGCCCCAGCCCGAGGACACGTTGACCGCTCTCGACGAGGCCGAGGCCATTCGCGCCGAGGTGATCGAGCTGCAACAGGAGCTCGACGCCAAGATGCTCGACTTCGATGCAGTGTGCGAGCGACTTCGTCGACTCGGACTCAGCGAGCAGCAGGTGGCTCGGGTGTTGGGAGACAACCACATTCCCGACAGCCACAATCACTACGCGAACGCCGGACTGAACGGCCACAGCGTCAACTGATCCGACACAGAACAGCGAAAGGCCCCGCACACCCGAAAGGGAGTGCGGGGCCTTTTCTCGTCCGTCTACCGACTACTACCGGCCGGGTATGTACTTCAGCGCTTTGACGAAGGGAGGCATGATCTTTGCCCACAGCTTCGGCGGAAGTCCGCGCGGTCCACCGAGATTGAGCAGGCGGGTCGTCGCGATGGTCTGCGGCTCGGTGTACTTGAGCAGTCCCTCGTTTCCGTGCCTACGGCCCATGCCGGAGACGCCCATTCCGCCCATCGGCGCACCGGTGGTGCCCCACGTCGGCGCGTAACCCTCGTCGACGTTCACCGTGCCCGCATGCAGACGTGCCGCAATGGCCTCGCCCTGCGCCTTCGTCTTGGCCCAGACGCTCGCGTTCAATCCGTAGTCGGTGTCGTTGGCCTTCGCAATGGCCTCGTCGACGTCGGCGACGGGGTAGATCGACACCAGCGGCCCGAAGGTCTCGGTCGCCGCGCACTCCATGTCCTCGGTGACGTTCGTCAGCAACGTCGGCTCGTAGAACAGCGGGCCGATGTCGGGACGCGCCTTGCCGCCCGCGACGACGGTCGCGCCCTTGACCTTGGCGTCGTCGACGTGCGCCGAGACCGTCTTGATCTGGTCCTCGGAGATGAGGCTGCCCATTTCGATGCCGAACTCGTAATCGGCACCCACGGTCATGTTGCGTACCCGCTGGCCGAACTTCTCGGTGAACTCGGCGGCGATCGACTTCTCGACGTAGATGCGCTCGATGGAGATGCAGAGCTGACCGGAGTTGGAGAAGCAGGCGCGCACTGCCGCGTCGGATACTTCCCGCAGGTTCGCGCCCTTCGCGACGATCATGGCGTTCTTGCCGCCGAGCTCGGCGGAGAAACCGATGAGTCGACGCCCCGCCTGCTCGGCCAGGAGCTGACCGGTGGCCGTGGAGCCGGTGAACATGACGTATTCGGTGTTCTCGACGATTGCGGTGCCCACCACCGAGCCGGGGCCGGGGACCACGGCGAACAGGTCGCGGGGCAGACCGGCCTTGTAGAGCAGCTCGACGCAGGCCAACGCGCAGTACGGCGTCTGGCTGTCGGGCTTGAGCACGACGCCGTTACCGGCCAGCAGCGCCGGAATGGCGTCGGACACCGCGAGGGTCATCGGGTAGTTCCACGGCGAGATGATTCCGACGACGCCCTTGGGCTGGTACCGAACGCGAGTCTTGGTCAGCACGGGAAGCATGCCGGTGACCTTCTTCGGGGCCAGCAGTTTGGCGGCCGTGCGTGCGTAGTGCCGCGAGGTCATCGAGATGTCGAGGACTTCCTCGAGGGCGGCGGCGCGGGACTTGCCAGTCTCGGCCTGCGCCATGTCCATGAGCTCGTCGCGGTGCGCGAGCACCAGGTCGCGGTAGCGGTGGAAGATCTCTGCGCGCTCGGAGACCGGACGCTTGGCCCAGGCCGCCTGAGCGGTACGGACGCGCGCGATCGCAGCCAGGGCATCTGCAGCCGTACCGACCGGAATGGTCGCCAGCTCCTTACCGGTGAACACCTCGGTGATCGTCTTGGTGGGACGCGAGTCCGCGTCGGGAATGGCGATGAGATCAGCGAGCCGGGAAAAGGTCGCAGTGGACGGAGCAGGCATTTTTGCATCCCTACTGATGAGTAGTGTTCGGAGTAACAGACAACCTACCTGGTCTTCGGCTCAGTTCACAGGGCCGATGTTCCCTGGCCCTGTGGCACGATGGGCGGTGGTCTACTCCGACGTCGGGGCGTTCGGAAGCAACAGGGTGGGGAATCCATGCGCAAGGCACTAGTTCTGGCCGGAGCAGCAGCACTGATGGTGGCATTCGCGGGGTCTGCGCAGGCAGATCCGGTCCAAGATTTCATTGCTCCGCCGAGCGATCCGGCTGCGTATCTCCCCTCGTCGCTCGGCGATCCGTGGTTCGATCCGCCGGCGGGATACCAGAATCTCGTGCCCGGCACTGTCCTCGCTCGACGCGATGTCGCGGTGACGCCCGAGGCCTCGTCCGTCCAATTACTCTTCCGCTCCACCGATTCGAAGAATCGTCCCATCGCAGCGGCGACGACGGTGCTGACTCCCACCGCGCCGTGGACCGGTGGTGGAGATCGCCCCGTCATCGCATACAACGAGGCGACGGATTCACTCGGCAACACGTGCGCGCCGTCGTACACCCTCCCGCGGGGCAACAACAAAGAGATCGATCAGGTCCGGATCCTGCTCGGCCGCGGTTACACCGTGGTGATGACCGATTATCAGGGGCCGCGTCAGGCGTATTCGGCCGGTCTCGTGTCGGGGCACACCGTGCTCGACGGTCTGCGCGCCTCCCGGACTGCAGGCGTGAGCGCGGATGCACCCATCGGCATCACCGGATATTCCGGCGGTGCGATCGCCTCGGGCTGGGCGGCGCAGTTGGCACCCGAGTACGCACCCGAGCTGAACATCGCCGGAGTCGCGTTCGGCGGTCCGCCCACCGATTACAAGATTCTGCAGACGTCGTTGAACGGTCAGATCGGGTCGGGCTTGTTCACTGCGGCGACGATCGGACTGTCCCGGGAGTACCCGGAGATGCGGCAGCTCGCCAACGACAACGGCAAGCGACTGGCGCTGGCACAGAAGGATCAATGCGTGGATGTGTTGTCCTACAGCGGACTACTGCTGTTGGACCAGCGAAATCTCTCCAACGTCCCGGACGTCTTCGCGCATACGATCACCACGGCCGTCGTCGAGGAAAACCGCATGGGCCAGACGAAGCCGGACGCGCCGGTGTACATCTACCAGGGCCTGCAGGACTTCCTCATTCCCAAAGAAGGTGCCGAGGCCGTGCAGGATCAGTGGTGTGCAGCAGGAGCGTCGGTACATCTGGAAGAGGTGCCCGGCGACCATTCACTGGCCCAGACCAACGGCCGTCCCGGTGCCTACGATTGGTTGGCGCAACGCCTGGCCGGTGTGCCGACCTCGGGTTGCGAACGTGTGATTCGCTAGAGGTCCATAACGAATCGTTTTTTCGTCTTGACCCTCACGCCACGGGAGGCAGCACAGTGTCCTTCGTGAGTGATTCGTCCGCGAACAGTTCGGTTGACGTCCAGGTCGGCATGCAGGTCGGCGCGGTCTCGAAGTTGGTGGGTGTCAGCGTCAGAACGCTGCATCACTACGACGAGATCGCGTTGGTGGTGCCGTCGGGGAGAACTCCCAAGGGCTATCGGACGTATTCATCGGCCGATGTCGAACGGCTGCATCAGGTATTGACCTACCGCGAGCTCGGGTTCCCGCTCGAGGTCATTGCAGCGTTGCTCGACGACCCGGCCGTCGACGCGATGGCGCATCTGCGGCGGCAGCGCGACCTGCTCGGCGAGCGGATCGATCACTTGCACGCAATGGCTGCGGCCGTGGACAAGATGATGGAGGCGAAGAAGATGGGTATGCAATTGACTCCCGAGGAGCAGCGAGAGATCTTCGGCGACAACTGGCCCGGCGAGGAATACGCCGAGGAGGCCGAGCAGCGCTGGGGCGAAACCGACGAGTGGAAGCAGTCTCAGCAGCGGACGGCGTCGTTCACCAAGGACGATTGGAAGGCCGTCAAGGAAGAGACGGACCTCCTGGAAGCCGATCTCGCTGCCGCGATGCAGCGGGGTGTGTCGCCGGATTCCGACGAAGCCGGGGAATTGGCCGAACGTCATCGCGCGTCGATCGAGCGGTACTACGACTGCGGTTACGAGATGCAGGTGAACCTGGCGGAAATGTACATCGCCGACGAGCGATTTGCCAAGCACTACAACGCTATCGCCGACGGTTTGGCGCAGTATCTCCGTGACGTCATCGTCGCGAACGCCGCTCGTCAGAGCTGACTCGTCTCGATCCGCACCCCTTTTCGGAATCCGCGCCTCCTGCAGGGGGTGCGGATTCCGAACCGGGGCGTAGATGTCCGGGCGAACGCTGCTCGTCAGGGTTGACGCGAGCGGCAGGCGGCATTCATCTGCCAATCCCAGTGCTCTGAGAATGGTTGTAGTGCTTGCGCTTCCATCGAACTCCCGTACGCATCAAACACTCAACAAACTGCGGGCATTGCCGGATGTGACGGCGCGCCAGTTCTCCAGTCCACCGTCCGCGGCTCCCGCGTCGAGCGAGCGCAGCTGCTCCTGCACCGCGCCGATCGGGGTGAAGCAGTAGTCGCTGCCGTAGACCAGACGATCGGGTCCGACCGTCGAGAGCAACGCCGGCAGCTGCCGCGGAACCGGCGTACCGGCGAGGTCGAACCACAAGCGCTGCAGTACATTCGGCGTCGACGGGGTACCGAGACCGACCTGCGTCCGGAAGAAGTCGACCCGATCTGCCAACAGCGGCAGTACTCCACCGCCGTG
The DNA here is from genome assembly GCF_040702225.1 of Rhodococcus sp. NPDC080181. NCBI lineage: Bacteria > Bacillati > Actinomycetota > Actinomycetes > Mycobacteriales > Nocardiaceae > Rhodococcus > Rhodococcus sp. NPDC080181. The sequence continues at coordinate 29,399 of NZ_JBFBKN010000016.1, read as the reverse complement.
AGTGAACACCCAGCGGATGTGAGGGAACCGATCGACCACGCCCAGCAGAATCAAGTCGATGACGGTTCGCGCTGTGTCGAAGAGGAATTCGACCATCGGAGCGGGCCTACCGAGCGCTACCGCAGCTGCGTTCGGCGGCGAGGTGGGATGCACGAAGACCACCGCCGAACGCGCATCGAGCGCGGTGAGCAGTGGCGTCAGCACCGCGTTGCCCAGATACATGCCGCCGGCGTTCGACATCACGGTGACCCCGTCGGCACCGAGCTGATCGAGAGCCCGAATGGCCTCGACCGTCGAGTCGACGACGTTCGGAAGGGGCAGCGACGCAAAGAATCCGAGGCGTGGCTGGCCCTGGACAACTCCGACTCCGAAGTCATTGACCCGTCGGGCCAGATCGGAAGCCTGGCCGTCGTTGCCGAAGTGCACCCCAGGGCTCGACACGGACAGGATCGCCCTGTCGATCCCACACCGGTCCATCATCTGCAGATGCTCGGTCACCGACCAGGACGGCCACTTCGGCATGCCGTCGGGAAAGACGATGCCGGACGCGAGCGCTTCCCGCAGGTAGAAGTCGGGGACCATGTGCGAGTGCACGTCCACTACTCCCCCGGCGGCAGGCGTCGGTGACGCCGACGCGGTCGCTGCGGACAGGGCGACGCCCGAGAGCGTGGCTGCACCGAGCGCGCCGAGCAAGGTTCTGCGGTCGATCACGATCTACGTCCTTGTCGTCGACACCACCCGGTCCGAACTGACGCTATCGTCACATATGAGATTATCTGCAGTCAACGGTGACTTGTACCAACTGATGTAGGACTAACATGGCGCGATGACGACCGAACGTACGAAGCCCAGTCCTGCGCAATTTTTGGGGTACTCGTTCGGTCGGGTCCTGCCCCCGTCGATGCAGGATTGGGTCCGAAACGACCTCGTCGGCAACGGGGCCCAGGTGCGCTACCTGGCTCGATTCACGGTTCCCGTCATCCCGTTGCTGCTGCTGTTCCTGCTGATTCCCGGCCCACTGTGGATGTCGCTGGCGATGATGGCGTTGCTGTTCATTCCGCTGGTGTACTTCGCGATAGCGCTGATGAACGTCTATCGGCGGCACCGATTACTCATTCACGGCCTCGATCCCCAGTTGATCAACGCCAAGGCGCAGAGCCGTGTCGACCGCACCCGGGACGACTACGAGCGACGTCACGGCCGCGGCTGACGATCGGACGTTAGTCTTCTGCGCATGACTTCACCTGTGGAATTCAAAGCAACCGCTGATCTGGCCGACGAGATCGGTCCCGACATCCGCAGCTGCGACACCCAGTTCATCCAGTTCGGCAAGCACACCGAGTTCGCCGGACCCATCACCACCATCCGCTGCTTCCAGGACAACTTGCTGGTCAAGCAGACGTTGAGCGAGCCCGGCAACGGCGGCGTTCTCGTGGTCGACGGCGACGCCAGCATCCACACCGCGCTCGTCGGCGACATCATCGCCGGGCGGGGTGTCGACAACGGCTGGGCAGGCGTCATCGTCAACGGCGCTGTGCGGGACTCGGCGATTCTGCGCACCCTCGACATCGGCGTCAAGGCATTGGGGACGAACCCACGCAAGAGCACGCAGACGGGATCAGGCGAGAAGAACGTGCCGGTGACCTTCGGCGGCGTCACCTTCACCCCCGGCGAGATCGTCTACAGCGATCACGATGGAGTGGTCGCGGTCTGATCCGACGCGAAAGGGACGGCCGCGGTGCCGTCCCTTTCTGTTGCGTCTTGTACGACGTCGGTGCTACTTCACGAATGCGAGAAGCGCGTCGTTCACTTCCTGGAAGTGTGTCCACAGCAGCCCGTGGGGTGCGCCGTCGACCTCGACGTACGTTGCCTCCGGGAACGCCTCGTGGAACGGGCGGCCGGTGGAGTCGATCGGCAGGATGTTGTCGGCCGTGCCGTGCAGGATCAGCGTCGGCTTGCCCGATGCGCGGACCTTCTCGACGTCTCCGCGAAAGTCTTCGAGCCAGGTGGGCACGACGGCATAGGCCGCGACGGGCGCGCTGGTGGTGGCGGTGTTCCAGCTGGCGCGCACGGTGGCCTCGCTGATGCGGCTGCCGAGGTTCTCGTCGAGGTTGTAGAAGTCCTTGTAGAAGTTCTCGAACCAGGTGAAACGATCCTCGCGCGCTGCGGTCTCGATGCCGTCGAACACCGACTGCGGAACGCCGGTGGGGTTGTCGTCGGTCTGTAGCAGGAACGGCTCGAGCGAGGCGAGAAACGCGAACTTGGCGACGCGATCGGTGCCGTACTTCGCGGCATACCGAGCCAGTTCTCCTGTGCCCATGGAGAATCCGACGAGGATGACGTTGTTCAGGTCGAGCTCGGTGAGTACCTTGTCCAAGTCTGCAGCGAAGGTGTCGTAGTTGTAGCCGACGGTGGGCTTGCTCGACTGCCCGAATCCACGGCGGTCGTAGGTGATGACGCGGTAGCCGGCATCGAGCAGCGCACGCGACTGGCGCTCCCAGGAGTTGCCGTCGAGCGGGTAGCCGTGGATGAGCACAACCGGCTGGCCGGAGCCGTGATCCTCGTGGTAGACCTCGACGGGGGTGGAGTTCTCGGTTCCGACGTTGATGTACGCCATGATCCTGCCTTCCTGTGTCCTGAACATCGAGCGGGAGAACGGTCGTTCTCTCCGTGTGTGGACTACTGTAGAGAACGTTGGTTCTCTCGGCAAGGGGTAAGCGATGACCATTACGGAAATCGGACGGGCACAGGTGGTGAACGCCGCGGACGAATTGTTTTATGCGCGCGGCATCCAGGCCGTCGGCATGGATGAGCTGCGCACCGCAGCGGGAATCTCTCTCAAACGCATGTACACACTGTTTCCGTCCAAGACGGCCATCGTGGCCGAGGTCCTCCGTGGCCGCACTGCCCAGTGGAACGACGGGATCCGCGCCGAGGCGGACCGACACGACACGCCGCGCGGAAAGCTGTTGTCCATCTTCGACTTCCTGGATCGATGGTTTCGAGAGGACGACTTTCGCGGGTGCGCGTTCATCAACTCCTTCGGCGAACTGGGCGCAACCATGCCCGAGGTCGCCGACGCCGCGCATCAGCACAAGAAACGTTTCATCGAGTACGTCACCGCCTTGGCCGTCGAAGATGGATGCGAGCCGACCGTCGGTCTGCAAATCGCACTTCTCGCCGAGGGTGCTCAAACCACCGCCGCCATCACCGAACTGGCCGAATCCGCCTCTGCAGCAAAGACTGCGGCCGAGGTTCTGTTGAATTCGAGCGCGAAGTGACCGGCATCGCGGATCACTGACATTTGACACTGAAATTGTCCGTTTCGGGACGTTAGTGTCGAATCCATGAGCAAGCTACGAGTCCTCGCCGCCCTCACCGTCTCGACGTTCCTGCTGGTCAGTGGATGCACGTCGTCCGACGAGCCCTCAGCCGTGCAGGCGACCACTACGACGACGTCGAGTGGGAACATCAGGACCGACGACGTCCAGGCGGCTCTGGACGCGCTGGTAGCGGCCGGGTCCGTCGCCGCTGTCGCGCAGGTGCGCGACGGCGAGGATTCCTGGTCGGGAGCGGCAGGACTCGTCGAGCGTGATGGCACCGAGCCGGCGGGTGCCGATGATCCGGTGCGCATTGCAAGCGTCACCAAGTCGATGGTCGCGGCGGTGGTGCTGCAGCTCGTCGACGAGGGAAAGCTGCAGCTCGATCAGCGGGTCGACGAACTCCTTCCGGGCCTGCTGTCCAAGTCCGTCACCGTCCGACAACTGCTCGACCACACGAGCGGAATACCCGACTACCTCACCGGACTCGATACGGCGCAGCAGATCGCTTCTCGCGCCGATGATTCCGTCTCCGACGATGAGCTGATCTCGAAGGCATCGGCCATGCCGTGGACAAGTGAACCGGGCCAGGAGTTCAGCTACTCGAACACCAACTACGTTCTACTCGGGCGGATCGTGGCCGATCTCGATGGGAAGCCCGTCGGACAGTCGTTGCAGGACAGGATCTTCGATCCTCTACAGATGACCGACACCACTTACCCCACCGACGCTGTTATCGCCGGCGATGCACTGCACGGCTACGTGCTGGAGAACGGGATCTACACCGACGTCACCGAATACGACGCGAGTATCTGGTCCTCGGGTGCTGCTGTGGTGTCCACGGTCGGCGATCTGAACACCTTCTTCAGAGCGCTGTTCGACGGCATGCTCATCCCGCAGAATCTGATCGACGAGATGCAGGTCCTCACGCCGTCCGCGTATGGACTCGGACTGCTGCTCGGCGGCGATGCCTGCAATCCCGGTTCCGGGGAACTGGTATTCGGTCAGCGCGGCAACGGCTTCGGCTACAGCACTCTCGCGTTCGCGAGTCCGGACGGGGAGCGCCAAGTCGCACTGTCGTGGACCTCCGCGGCACCTGACCCCGCAACCGATCCCCTGTTCCAGTACGCCAGCGCCGCGCTCATTGCCGGACTCGAGTCGACCTGCCCCGCCTAGCGGCTACAGCACACTCACCCAGCCGTGCACTTCGTCGCTCGTGAGTGCAGCCTGGTGACGCTTCCGCAGAGTGCGCGTCGCCGGTCCGGTTACCTTGATTCCTATTGCGCGGCCGTCGATTTCGTACACCGGGGCAACCCCGGCCGACGTGCCACACACGAAGACCTCGTCGGCGATGTACAGCTCGGTGAGGTCGACGGTGCGTTCCTGAACCGTCATTCCTTCTTCACGCGCAAGGGTCAGGATGGTTCGACGGTTGATGCCATCGAGAATGTCGCTGGTGACGTCAGGCGTGACGAGCACTCCGTTTCGGACGAGGAAGATGTTGGCGGCACTGAGCTCGCAGACGTGTCCGTTGATGTCGAGGAAGATGCAGTCGTCGAAACCGCTGTCGATCGCATCCTGTTTCGCCAGAACGGAATTGACGTATGCCCCGTTGACCTTGGCGCGGGAGGGAATGACGTAGTCGGGAATGCGACGCCAGACACTTGTCTTCAACCGCATGCCGTCCTGCGGGACAATGGGATTGGCGTCATAGAGGAAGATCGACACTGTCGTGTGCAGGCCACGGACCCGTGTTCCGGGAATGGACTCGTCGACGTGGACGGTTGCCCGCACGTAGACCTCGTCGGTCGGGGCGTTGGCGGCGATCACGTCGCGTGTCGCCTGTACGAACCGCTCGAACGTCCACTGTGACGCGAACGTGTCGATACCGATGATCTTGCAGGACTCGACGAGTCGCTGGTAGTGATCGAGCAACCGGAAAGCGGTGCGCCGATCTCCGTCCACCTGCACCGGAAACACGGTGTAGACACTCAGGCCGTAGAGGACGGCCGAGGTCGCGACCCCGAGTGTCGCGTCCTGCGCATCGACCAGTCTGTCGCCGAAATACACCTTCGAGTGCGGGAGTGCCATGCGGCGATGCTAGTCGCCCGGTGAGACCAAGCGACAACGCTTTTACTTCTCTATGGTCGAGTACATGAGCGAACGCACAGTATCCTGGCCACCCCTTGGTCGTTCCGCAGGCTCCGCTCCCGCCCGCACACTCTGGAACGACGGCCCCGAGGTGGGTGCCATCGGCTTGGGCTGCATGGGAATGACCTGGGCATACAAGGCAGACGACCAGACGGAGTCCCCCGATCGCGTCATCGGGCACGCCTTGGACCTGGGTGTGAACTTCATCGACACCGCCGATGTGTACGGACCGTTCACCAACGAGGAAGTCGTCGGCGCAGCCATCGGCAGTCGACGCGACGAGGTGGTGCTCGCGACCAAGGGCGGATTGACCTCCCACATCGGCGACGCCGGAGAGCCGGTCATTTCCGGCCCCAACGGCAAGCCCGAGCATCTGCGGTCTGCCATCGACGATTCGCTCCGACGGTTGGGCGTCGACCACATCGATCTGTATTACCTGCACCGTCCCGATCCCGAGGTCGACGTCGAAGACAGCATCGGCGCGATGGCCGAGGCCGTGCGGGCCGGAAAGGTTCGCGCACTGGGTGTTTCGGAGTTCACCGTCGAGCAGCTCGATCGGGCTCAGCGGGTGCATCCGATATCTGCTGTGCAGTCGGAGTTGTCGTTGTGGACACGCGACCACCTGGCAACCTCGTTGACATGGACGAAGGACAACGGTGCCGCCTTTGTGCCGTTCTCACCGCTGGGCCGAGGGTTTCTGACGGGCAACTTCCGCGGAACCGCACCCGCTGCAGATGATTTCCGCTCTCGACTGCCGCGTTTCAGTCACGACAACCTCGATGCGAACCTCGTCATCGTCGACGCCATCGCGGCCATCGCCGACGAGCTCGGTGCGACGCCTGCGCAGGTGGCCCTGGCATGGGTGCTGGCGCAGGGAGAGCACGTGGTGCCGATTCCCGGCACTCGCCGCACTTCGCGTCTCGACGAGAACGCCGGTGCCGCCTCGCTCACGTTGAGCTCCGAGCACCTCGCCGCGCTCGACGCATTGCCCGAGCCCGCTGGTGGCCGGTATTGAGATAGCGCAGGTCGATCCGTCGACGGATCGGTTGTCGGCCGAGAAAATCCTGGCCGTACAGAGGAGTGCGTACGCTGTCGAGGCCGAGCTCATCGGCGACGACCGCATCCCACTACTGCACGAGTCGGTGGATGATCTGTGTGCAGCACAGGTCCACTGGCTCGTCGCGCTTGATCTGGACGAAATCCTCGGTGCCGCAGCGTGGTCCGGATCCGAGATCGACCGTCTGGTGGTGGCTCCGCACGCACATCGCCAGGGCATCGGTCGCGGTTTGGTTACCGCGGCACTGAATTGCATTGCCGGAGAACGTGTGCTGGTGGCTACCGGGCGAGACAATGCCCCGGCCCGTCGCCTGTACGAGTCACTCGGCTTCGTGCACAGCCAGAATCAAGAGGTGTTGCCGGGACTGTGGCTGGCCCGCTACGAACTCAACCGTTGATCTGTATCGGGCTTACGCGGGCGAGCGACGAACCATATCAGTGCGCCTGAGATGGGCATCAGCAACACGAGCAGACACCACCAGAACACCGATCCCCGACGAGCCTGATTGCTCCGAAGTATCGACACCCATGCGACACCGACGAGTAGCAGCCACAACACGATCCCAGCCATCCATGCGAGATCGAACCATAACGGCAGAGCCGGGTTACCGTCAGCATCCATGGTCTTCCGACTCCTTTCACCTCAGGGCAAGACTAACCACGACGCAGGCATAAGGTGCGACCATGACTTCTGCCGGCGGCGCGATTGCATTGGCTCTCTTCGGCATTGCTCTCGTGTCGATCGTCCGTGACACAGGCTCCAACTGGCTCATCAAGCTGGCATGGGTAGTGGTGACACTGATCCTGCCCATCGTCGGCCCGATCCTGTGGTTCGCAGTCGGGAAGCGCTATCCGTATGGGGTGAACGGCGGCAACAGCTGAGAGTTCAGTGTCCAGTCGCATTGCATAGGTCGATGTTGATCAGATGGCTTACCTGGTCGCGGAGCCATTCAACCGTCTGCGGGTTGGGGGCGGGTGTGTGGGCCAACAGCGTCCAGCGAAGTCGGGTTGCTGCGGTCAGATCGAACTGCACCAGGATGTCGGGAAGACTCGGCCACGGCGAGCTCCACACCACGCGGTCGAACTCACTACTCTCGACGATGCGCGGCAGAGCGGCACCCTCGAACATCACCGGCCAGGCGAACCCTTGATTCTTCGGATGCAGGTCTGGGCGCATCAGTGCCTTCCAGACGAAGAAGACCGGCGGCGACAACTCCGCAGTCCTGCTGGCGAGAACCATCATCGACCCACCGTACGCAGGTACCGACTCGGGAGCCTTCTATTTTTCGCGCACGACCGGTATGGCGGCTGCAATGTACCGACGACAGGCAGAGCTGTGCCCTGACGCTTGTGTGGGTCGTCATGCGGGTTGTCGTGGTTCTCCGTCGCCTGTGTCGCCTGTGTCGCGGGTGTCGCTGTGGTGGTCGGGTGGGTAGAGGACTTCCTCGGGGTGGTGTGCGTGGTTGATCAGACCACGGCGTGTGGGGTCCATCCCGGTTGGTGGGTGCCACAGGGTGCGGCCCGGATGGCGATGTCCTGCTGTGGTTTTGGTGGTGGCCCACTTTCCGGAGCCGGTGCCGACGAGTGCGTGGTGCATGTCGCATGCGAAGGTGAGGGAGTCGATGTCGGTGGGTCCGCCCTCGACCCAGTCGTCGAGGTGGTGGGCTTGGCACCAGGTCGCCGGGCGGGTGCAGGAGGGGAAGCTGCAACCCCTGTCTCGGGCAATGAGCACGATGCGTTGGTCGGCGGAGGCGATGCGTTTGGATCGGCCGAGGTAGAGGGCTCTACCGTTGTCGTCGAAGATGGTCAGGTAGTGGTGGGCGTGCGATGCCATGCGGATGGCGTCGCGGATCGAGACGCGGGATCCGCTGGCGGTCATGGCGTAGCCGCAGCCGGCGTCGAGGTCTTTCAAACTCATGGTGACGATGGCGGTGACGGGTAGGCCGCGGTGGGTGCCGAGGGTGCCGGAGGCGAGGGTGTGCCGGAGTGCCATCTTCAGGGCGTCGTGACGGCGTTCGTTCTGGGTGCGTAGATCCCGCGCGGCGGCAGCGTCGCGAGCAGCGGTGTCCGATGCGTCGGCGTCGGGTTGGCCGCCGGGTTCAGCAGCGCTGTCGGAGCCTGCGTCGTCGTTGGTGTCGTTGGTGTCGGACGTGCTGTGTGGCGTTGTGCCGCAACCACAGTCACTGCTATCGGCGCACTCACCCTCACCGCAGCCGTCGCCACTGCGGTCTTCGCCACTGCGGTCGTCGTCACCGTAGAAGTTGGCACCGTTGTCGTCGGTCCCATCCCACAGGTATTCGTCATCCGATCGAGCATCGCTGGATCCTGCCTCGTCGGGCATCGGCCCGGGCTTCGGCGTAGCCGTACTGCCGTCCCCGCCGTCGTCCCCGTCCCCGCCGCCGTCCCCGCCGCCGTCCTCGTCGCCGGTGGTCTCATCCTCGTGGACGATCGATGTCGGGTCTGCAGGGTTGTTCACCCCCGGCTTCGCAGCTTTCGAGAACAGGGCTTCGAGGTAGGCCCGTAGTTCGGAGTCGACGCAGAACTTTCCCTCGGACATTCCGTCGGACCCCGGTCGTCGCATCGATCGAGTGCGCTCCCTGATAGTCACGAAAAATTCGGACCAGGCCATTCGCCAGGTCTACGGCACCCCAGCGGTCACCGTAGCGCAACAGGCGTTGAGAAACCAGGCTTGGCAGTGAATTCCCGACACATCTCGAGACGGCCTCCCGGAGCCGCCTCGATAACCGACCGGGCGTCTGTAATCAAATGTTGAACGACCCTGTGAATGGGACGTCGCAGCGGTTATGGTTCGTTTCGATGCTCCTCCCCCGAACCCACAAGGACTCGCCATGAAGAGACGCCTGATCGCCTATTCCATTGCTGCACTTGCTATCTCCGCCACCGCAGTGGCGCTTCCCACCGGAGTGGCCTCGGCCGCGCCGTGTTCGGATGTGGACGTCTCGTTCGCTCGCGGCACCGGGGAACTTCCCGGCCTCGGCATCACGGGTACTCCTTTTGTGAGCACCGTCAAATCGCAACTCTCGGATCGCTCGGTCAGCACGTACGCCGTGAACTACGCCGCCGACTTCACCCAGGCCAGCGCGGGACCCGGATCTCGCGACCTCGTGGCTCATCTCAATTCCGTTGCGGCATCGTGCCCGTCGACGAAATTCGTGATCGGCGGTTACTCGCAGGGGGCGACCGTGGTGACCAACGCAGTCGGTCTGCGCACTCCCAGCAGCTTCACCGGTGCCGTCATCCCGGCCGCGATCGCCGACCGTATCGAGGCCGTTGTGGTGTTCGGCAACCCATTCTGGCTTACCGGCAGGAAGATCGAAACAGCCAGCAGCACATACGGTTCACGCACCAACAGCTTCTGCAACTTCGGCGACCCGGTGTGCCAGATCGGTGGCTTCAACACCTTCGCTCACCTGACCTACGGCACCAACGGCTCGACGACGCAGGGTGCCTCGTTCGCGGCCGCTCAGGTACGGAGCTGAATCGACTCACCGAAATCGGTGCGCGGGCCCCGATGGTTCTGCGGATAGAAAAGTCGGTTCCGGTAGCCCGGATTGCTGTGCGCTCGTGAAGATTTCCTCAGCGACTGCATCGACCCGAGCTATCGGAACCAACGCAATGGCCGAACCCCCGAACCCCCCACCCGTCATACGGGCCCCGTATGCCCCGGCTCGCAGCGCAGCATCGACGGCGCTGTCCAGCTCGGGGGAACTGACCTCGTAGTCGTCTCGAAGCGAGACGTGCGACGCCGTCATCAGGTCGCCGAGTTCGGTACCGATGTCACCGCCGTCCAGCAAAGCTACTGCCCGCTCGACTCGTCGTATCTCGCTGGTGACGTGACGAACTCGGGGAACGAGAGCCTGATCGACGAGCCCCGATACCGCCCGCTCGGGGTCGAGTCCGCGCAGCGTCGACACACCCAGCTCCAGGTAGGCCCGGTCGAGGGCGGCCCGGCGGGCACCGTACTGGCCGTCGACCAGACGGTGCGGAGCGTTGGTGTCGATCACCATGATGCGAGCACCCGACGCCGCGACGTCCAGTGGGATCTGCCGGGTCGACCCGTCGAGGCAGTCCAGAAGCAGGGCATGCCCTCGTTCGGCAAGCATCGCGATGGCTTGATCCATTCCCCCGGTCGACGCGCCGGCCACATCGTTCTCGGCGCGAATGCTGGCGTCGATCAGTACCTTTCGATCGACGTTCAGATCGAACAGATCGCTCAGGGCCAAGGCGAACGAGCACTCGAGGGCCGCCGAACTCGACAGGCCCGAGCCCACCGGTACCGAGGAGTGCACGGCAACATCGACTCCGCCTATCCCGTGCTCCTGCAGCGCCCAGGCAACGCCCGCGACGTACGCGGCCCATCCCGACGGACTTCCCGGTCCGATGTCACCGAGTTGCCCCGTCCACGTCTGGTCGGTGTGCGTCGAGACCGCCCGCATCGTGGCATCCTCGCGCCGCCGAACAGCGACTGCAGTGGCGAAGGGCAGCGCGAACGGCAACACCAGACCTCCTGCGTAGTCGATGTGTTCGCCGATCAGGTTGACTCGCCCCGGTGCCAACCAGACGCCGTCCGGCTCCCCGCCGAACGCGGTGTCGAACAGCCCCGAAGCACCGTCGGCGAGGCTCTGCTCGGACACGACGCTCAACCAGTTCACACCAGCACCTCGCGCAATCTGTCTGCGATTCTCTCGGGAGTCGTGTCGTTGATCCATGCGCCCATCGCCGACTCGGATCCGGCCAGAAACTTCATCCGGCCCGGTGACCGCATCATCGAGAACAGTTGCAGGTGAAGTCGTCCCAGCTCTCGATCGGATCCGACGGGGGCCTGGTGCCACGCCGAGATATACGGCACCTCGTCCACGCCCTCGAAGAATGCGTCGACGCCCCGCAGCAATGCGCGGTAGACGCCGGCCAGCTCGTCGCGCTCCGCGTCGTTCAGTTCCGCAAGATCTGCGACGTCGCGGCGCGGAGCAAGATGTACCTCGAGCGGCCACCGTGACGCCGCGGGGACGTACGCCACCCAATGCTCGACATCCACGACTATCCGTCGGCCCGAGCGCAATTCGGCGGCGAGTACATCGGCCAACAGAACTCGACCGGTGTTCTCGAAGTGCTTGCGCGACTGCCTGATCAAAGCATCGGTACGAGGAGGAAGGTAGGGGTAGGCGTAAATTTGGCCGTGCGGGTGCGTCAAGGTGACACCGATCTCCTTGCCACGATTCTCGAAGCAGAACACCTGTTTCACTCCATCGATCGCCGAGAGCTCCGTGGTCCGGTCTGCCCACACGTCGATGATCGTTCGGACCCTCGACAGTTCCAGCGAGACGAAAGACGCGTCGGGATCACTGGCGAAACAGACGACCTCGCACCGACCGGTACCTGCCGCCAATGGCCACATCGGCTCACCGTCGACCGCTGCCGGAAGAGTTTGTTGTGCAGCACTTCCCGCCAACGACGGGAAACGGTTCTCGAACACCACGACGTCGTAATCCGAGGCCGGGATCTCGGTCGCCGGCCGGCCCGGACGGCTGGGGGCCAACGGGGACAGGTCGGCGGGAGGCAGGAACGTGCGGTCCATCCGCTGGGCAGCCATGACGATCCACTCGCCGGTGAGAACGTCGAATCTCATCTGCGAGAGCGACATCGACGGCGGCAGCGGCCGTGAATCCACCAGCTCCCGGGTGGCACCACCGGAAAGGTAGGGCTCGGTGTCGTCGTAATAGATCAATTCTCGACCGTCGGCCAGCGTGGTCGAGGTCTTGCGCATCGGATGGCTGGTGTCCTGCGTGGTCATCGACTGCTCTCTTCTCGAGTTGTCGGCCGGGGCTCGGCGGGACCGGTTGCGAGGACCACGTCGTCGACGATGTCGGTCAGCGCGTCGCGAATACGTTCGGGCACATCGACATCGGTGACGATCACGTCCACCTCCGACAACGCAGCGGTGGTTGCGAGGGCGCGAACACCCCATTTGGTGTGATCAGCGAGGACCGCGACGCGTCGAGCCGAGGCGACGAAGGCCTGATTGGTCTGTGCCTCCAGCAGATTGGGGCAGGTGAGGCCCGCATCGATGTCCACTCCATGCGTGCCGAGAAACAGAATGTCGACGTGCAGCGTCTGCAACGCACCGACCGCCAACGGGCCGACGAGTGCGTACGACGGGGTGCGTTGGCCTCCGGTGAGCAACACGGTGTGGTCTGCTCTGCCGCCGGCGTGAAGGACGTCGGCGACGGGCAAGGAGTTGGTCACCACGGTGATGTCGGGTACACGAAGCAGTTCCCGCGCCAGCGCGTGTGTCGTCGTACCTCCGGAGATGCCGATGGTCGTTCCTGGCCGGATCAATCGTGCTGCGGCGCGGGCAATGGCGGCCTTGGCGTCACGGCTCTGCTCGGACTTGACCGGAAAACCCGGCTCGAACGCGCTCGCGGAACTCGGCGCGGTGATGCCGCCATGCACTCGCTCGACCAGGCCCTGGGCGACCAGTTCATTGACGTCACGTCGAATGGTCATGTCGGACACCGACAGAGCAGTGCCCAACGCGGCCACCGTGACGGCTCCCTCGGACAGCACCCGGTCCAGAATCTTTTGCTGACGTTGATGGGCGAGCATCACACCATCACCAGACCTGATTCCATGCACACAACATTCACCAGATAACAACAAATGTCAACAAAAGCGAACAGGGTGCGGCGATGTGGTCAGAAGTCGTCGTCGCTCTCGGACGCGGTTCGTGTACGCCCGATCCGTGTCAGATGCACCCGTCGCGCCAGTCGAATCACGGGACGAATGAGCAGTTCGATACTCCCCAGCAGGAAGAGCCACGTACCGATGACCGTCGTGCTCTCCTGAAAGAAGAGGATGCTGCCGGCGATGAACCAGACCGCAACGAGAATGTCGTTGATGATGCTGACAACTTCCCACCGCTGGCGAATCACCAGCTCCTCGTGCCCGATGGTGAAGGTCAGGTCGTTCATAGCGGCTCCTTCGTAAAACGTCGGTGTACCCAGTCCGACTACCCGGATCCCTCCCAATCGACCCGGGCTGCCATCTCGAGCAGTTTCCGACGGCGTGTCTCGCTGGTCTCGCCGATCCGCGCGATACGTCCGTACACATGGGCACGGAAGTCGGTCAGAACGTCCCGATTCTGTTGAACTGCACCGCTACCGATGCAGTTGTGCAGTAACGCGCGGAGGTTGTCGTACTCCTCTCGCGGAACTGCGGGCCACGCATTCACCACCAGCCCGGTGAGCTGTTGGCGTTGATGCGCGCGCCGCACTCGGGTTTTGTCGGGATGAATCGTGAAGCCCTCGTCGTGCACAATCTGGGACAGCACCCATAGCAACTTGTCGACGTCGAGGTCAGCCGGACCGGAGAACGCCAGGTCGTCGGCGTAGCGGGTATACCGGGCACCCATGGTGCGGGCGAGCCCGGCAGCTCGAATATCGAGTTGGCGGGCAGCCAGGTTGGCCAAGGCGGGCGACGTCGGTGCGCCCTGCGGCAAGTGAGTGGTGCGAAGCCTCGCCGCCGTCGCGCGGTCCATGCCCGTCAATTCGCCGGCCGGGGTGACCGTTGTGCACAGCGCGGCAAGATTGGCCGCGACCTTTCTGCGGTAGCCGACGGCCTCGAAGATCGCAACGACGCGATCGAACCCAATGGACGGAAAGAAGCGACGTAAGTCGACCGAGACCACCACCTCACGCTCGGCGTGGGGCGTCGCGAACGTGCGGGGGCTTCGCCCTTTACGAAAACCGTGCGCGGCGGGATGTGGTGGAATTCGATCCAGGATGCGGTGCAGTATCTTTCGCTGAATCTCGCGCAGGCGCGGTTTGGGAACCTCCAGCAGTCGAATGCCCTGACGTTTGTCCAGTCGCGCAGATCGATAGTGCTGCAACGGGAACGGCGCGGTGCGCAGCCTCCCCTGCAGGTCGGCAAACCATTCGATTTCGGAGATCGTCAGGTCGAGAGACCGTGCAAGCTGACCGGTCGATTCGTACCGTGGTACCTCGAATCGCCAGGGCTTGAAGCCGGAGCTCGTATTCGGCCGCTGCGAGGACGCGGAGGGCTCCGAGATGAACGGAAGATCGCGCAACAAACCGAAAATCGACGCCTCGTCGAAGGGTGGGTTGGGATACAGATTGATGATTCGGGCTGCGAGCCACGAGGCTCTTTCGGGCATGAAATGTGCGAACGCAACCTCGAGCCCCGACCGCGTCCACTCTGCGTCTGCAGCCAGACCTGCGAGAGTTGCGGCGGCGCGCGGCGTCAGTTCGCGGTCGTTCACGTGTGTCGCTCCGCCGGGTCTGGGGCGAGGGAATGCAGCGACGCGGGGCGACCGAAATCTTTCGTCCTCGGAGCAGTCGGGCACGCGTAGCGTGCGGAGCTGCTTCGGACGCAGTGCTCGATTCTCTTCCTATACCCAGGGGTTACCCCTGAGACCGGTCCCGCGGACCAACTCTCGCCCACGCGCCGCTGCATCCCACCACAATGCCAAACCGACGCGGATCTGTCAGCGGGATGACTCGCTGGTTCGACCGACCGGTCGGGTTTTGAAGTTCTAGTGAGTTGCTCAATTGCGAGCCGGAGCTCTCGAGTCCGGAGGAGGTGAACGGAACCAGCGCCGACTCCGTTGCGTCCAACCCATAGATGGGGTCTTGGGAAAGGACAGTGCACATGCATCGAAACAGTCGATGGGCATCGATCGCGGTGGGAGTGCTCCTGCTCAACGCATGTTCGACGGGCCAAGACGGTACTGCAGTCCCAGAAGTCATCGCAACAACCAGCACGGCCGTCGCAGCACCGACGCCCTGGGATCCATGCACCATCCCCGACGACGCCATCGAGCAGGCGGGATTGAACACGGCCACCAAGGAGTCGGGGGTGTTCGGCAGAGATCAAAACGGATTCAAAATTTGCGGCTGGGAGGCCAACCCTCCGAGCAGCGAGTACTTCTTCTCAATATTCGTCGGATTGGAGAACATCGATTACATCGACGATCCGAGTTACTTCGACCGACTTCAACCCGTTCGAGTGGGCACGCGTAACGCCACCCAATACCAGCAACTGTCTGCTGACTCGTCCCGAAACTGCGGAGTCGCCTTCGTGGCCGGCGCTGAATTGATCAGGGCCACGATCATCACCAGCGCGTTGGTACGCGACCCGCCGTATGCCCCTTGCACGGAGCTGAACTCCTTGGTGTCAGTGCTCGACTCAGAACTCCCCAGCTGAATCCATCGACCGAAAGAGGCGACACCGTGACTGAAGCCAGGCCGGACCTCATCGCACACTGGCGAGACCTCAACGCCCAAGCCGACGCGGGCACCATCACGATTCCACCCGACGTCGCCGCGAAATGCGACGCGGCATGCGCAACCTACCTCGTACACCTCGCCAAGATGCAAGCTCAAGCAACCCAGCTGAGCGAAGTCAAGTCCTGGGGCGACTTCAAGTCTGCTCAGGATTTGCAAAACAGGTTTGCTCGCCTGGCGACCGGCAAAAGCACGTCACTCGATGTCATTCTGCAGCAACACATCGACGTCATCGATTCGATGCGTACGTTGTTTCGGCGCTACTTCGACGAGACGGCAGAAGTCGACAGCAGAACGGCCGCGAATATCGTCGCGCTCACTCCAGAGAACTGACGGCCTGCAGCACTATTCGATGGACATCGACCTCGCGTTTGTCGTTGTCCAGTCGCCGCTACACCGGCTCGCAACTGCGAGAACGCCACCACTCGATCCGCGCCCTCAGCCGTCAGGCACACCCCACCGACGAGGTGAAAATCCCGACGATGGGCGTGAATCCCCGCCTCCCCGCGTTTTCGTCGCGTCCGGAGCGTAGCTGCAAGCAAGCCTCCTGAGACGGATCAAGGCCGCCCAGGTTGGAGCTCACACCTAGAGGTTCGCGTGGTGGAGACTCAGCCTCCGTGCGCCTCGACGGCCACGGGCTGCCATTCGCGCCAGTTCGCCAGGCGTGATTCGTAGTCCTTCGTCGCGATCTGGAGCGGTGCCTCTCCGAAAAAGACTCGCAGCGGCGGCTTTTCGGCGTCGACGACCTTGAGCAGCGCCGCACGCGTAGCTACCGGATCGCCAGGAGTCGCCTGCCTTGCACTCCGCAGTTCGGCGGCCTTCTTCCGAATCGGGTCGTACGCGGCGATGTCGGTGGACTTCTTGGCAGACGGACCGGCCCAATCGGTGGAGAAACCACCCGGTTCGATCAGCGTCACATGGATACCGAAGTCCTCGACCTCCTGCGCCAGGGCCTGACTGAATCCTTCGAGGGCCCACTTGGACGCGTGGTACGCACCGACATTGGGGAATGCGGAGATTCCGCCGATGGACGACACCTGCAGGATGTGGCCGCTGCCCTGCTCACGCATGAACGGCAACGCGGCCTGAGTGACCCACAGCGCTCCGAAGACATTGGTCTCGATCTGCGCGCGGGCGTCCTCCTCGGAGATCTCTTCGATCATCCCGAACTGGCCGTAGCCGGCGTTGTTGACGACGATGTCGAGCGATCCGAAGGTCTTGTGCGCCAGGGCGACTGCTGCGAAGTCGGCAGCGCGGTCGTTCACATCCAGCTCGATCGGCAGAATCGCGTCGCCGTATTTTTCCACGAGATCGTGCAGTGTCGCCGTGTTGCGAGCCGTGGCTGCGACTCGATCGCCGCGGTCGAGGGCTGCAATAGCCCACTCGCGTCCGAATCCCTTGGAAGTGCCGGTGATGAACCACGTCTTGGCTGCCATGAATCTCGCCCCTTCGCTACACGGACAAAAGTAAGGACGACGTCCGCTGCAAACGCCTCTCGGCGAGTGGTCGCTCGTAGCGACAAATGGGGTGAGGCCCGGGGCTTGCCAAGCGAACGCCGTCGAAAGAGTCCAACGGGGTACGTCCGCCGACTATTCCCCGCACGTCAACTGCGTTCCGTTCAGCTGTGCTCGGTGATCATTACCGCCATGGTGTTCGGCTCCAGCGCCTCGAAGATATGCAGCGCGTCGCCGGGGTAGGCGACATAGTCGCCGGGCAACAGTTCGACTGCCTCGCCCACCGGCCCCACCAGCGCTCGTCCGGCGCTGAGCACCACGTGCTCGACCACGCCGGGGGAATGAGGGTCCGAGCGCCTGGGCTCGCCCACGTCCGCACTGACCAGATAGATGTCTCGTCGCGCGTTCGGCGGAGACGACGCCAGCAGCGTCGCCGAGTAGTCCGCCCGGTCCGACGCGAATCTCGGCCCCTCCCCCGCACGGATCAGCCGGACCGACTGCTTCGCGGGCTCGACCAGTCTGGAGAACGGCACGTCCAGGGTGACGCTGAGCGCCCACAGAGTTTCCAGACTTGGATTCCCCGTACCCGATTCCAGTTGCGACAGAGTCGATTTGGCGATACCCGCACGACGCGCCACCTCGGCCAGCGAGAGGCCGACGCGTCGTCGTTCCTGCTGCAGAGCAGCAGCGATGGCTGCGATCGGTGGTCCGGCGTCCGCCATTCGTTCACTCCATCGGTACGTTCGTTTGATTTGACGAACAGCCTAACATCGTCCACTATAACGACCATGCGTTCGACATGGCGAACCCTGCAGGGGGTCAATATTCGCGACATCGCGTTGGTTTGCCTGGCCGACGCCTTGGTCGGGGCCTCGTTCGGTGCCATCGCCGTCGCCGCCGACCTGCCACTGTGGCTACCGGTGGTGATGTCCCTGGTGGTCTTCGCGGGCTCCTCCCAATTCATCTTCGTCGGCATCCTGGCCGTCGGCGGCAACCCCGTCGCCGCCGTGGCGAGCGCCTTGCTCGCCAATACCCGGCTCGTGCCGCTCGGATTCTCCATAGGATCCGTTTTCGAGAACGTCTCGCCATGGAAGCGACTGCTCGGCACCCACCTGATCACCGACGAAGCGGTCGCATTCAGCGTCGCCGAAGAAGACGAAGGACGGCGTCGAACAGCGTTCTGGCTGTGCGGAATCGGACTGTTCGTCACCTGGAACATCGGGGTGGTGATCGGCACTCTCGGTGGTGGCGCAATTACCGATACCGCCGCACTCGGACTCGACGCCGCATTTCCGGCGATCCTGCTCGGACTGATCATGCCTGCGCTCCGAGATCGGGGCACGCGCAATGCCGCACTCGTCGGCGCAGGGATCGCCCTGGCAGCGTCGATGTTCCTACCGAGCGGACTGCCGGTGCTCCTCTCGCTGATCGCCGTGGTCCCCGCACTGCTGTCCACCAAGCCCGCCGCAGGCAAGGAATCCGCATGAGCCTCACGATCCCGCTGATCGCCATGATCGTCGGCACTTTCGCGCTCCGCCTCATCGGCCCGGCCCTGCGCTCGCGCATGACCATCTCGCCCCGCATCGACCGCGTCATGTCCACCTCGGTCGCCGTCGTGTTCGTAGCCCTCATCGCCACCTCGACCCTGCTCGTGGGCAAGGACTTCGCGGGCTTCGCAGCCCCTATCGGCGTCACCGTCGCCGGAATCCTCGCTTGGCGCAGAGCACCCTTCGTCGTCATCGTGATCGCCGCTGCCGCAACCACCGCTGCCCTCCGCTGGATCGGTGTCGCCTGACCGAACCGCGGCACCCCAAGTCCACTAGATGTGACATTGACCCCCGAAAAGTCCACTCGACGTCACATTGAGTACCCCCGGGCGGGGACAATGGAGAATGAACACAATGTCTCGATGTGGGGAGCAGCAATGACCGCGCTGGATGCAGTACGACGACGCTGGCCGAAGACGATGCCACTTCAGCCGCTTCCGTCGGAGTCGTGGGCCAAGCAGGAGCCGACGTGGAAGGGTGCGAATCCTCAGGTCATCGAGTCGGCGTTGAAGCGTGCGAAGACTCGGACGTCGGGCAATTGGTTCGTTTTCGCTGCCAGTCGCGACGTGAAGGCCGACAAGCCGTTCGGTCGCTATGTCGGCACCACCGAGTTGGTTGCGTGGCGGGATTCGGCGGGCAAGGTGCACATCGGTCCGGGTGCGTGTCCGCATCTCGGGGCGGCACTCGATACCGCGAAGATCGAGTGCGACGCGTTGGTGTGCCGGTGGCATGGGCTGGCGTTGGGTCCGAAGGGTAAGGCGGGCTGGCGGCCGGTTCCTGCGTTCGACGACGGTGTTCTGGTGTGGGTCCGGCTCGACGAGCTGGGCGGCGAGGAGCCGACGCCGGTGCCGGTGGTACCGATCAGGCCCCCTGCGTCGACGTCCATTCCTGGTGTCGTCACGTTGATCGGGAAGTGCGAACCGGACGACATCATCGCCAATCGCCTCGATCCGTGGCACGGCGCATGGTTCCATCCGTACTCGTTCGCGAGGCTGAAAGTGGTCAGCGCGCCCACCGACATCGATGTGCCCGAGGAGGACGATCGCTTCCTGGTCGATGTCACGTTCCGCGTCAGTCGCGGCATCGGTGTTCCCGTTCGAGCCGAATTCGTCTGCCCCGGCCCACGCACCATCGTCATGCGCATCCTCGACGGTGAGGGGGCGGGAAGCGTCGTCGAGACTCACGCGACTCCCCTGGCTCCTGCGCCCGACGGCACCCCGCGGACGGCGGTCGTCGAGGCGACGATCGCGAGCTCGGATCGACCCGGCTTCCAGATGGCGCGCAAGGTCTCGGGATTGTTGCGTCCGGCGATGAACTTCACCGCCGCACGTCTGTGGAAGGACGACCTCGACTACGCCGAACGTCGTTACGAACTGCGCTCGACGGGTCGCGCGTGATCTAGCCTTCGACGAACGCGGCG
The DNA here is from genome assembly GCF_040702225.1 of Rhodococcus sp. NPDC080181. Classification (NCBI taxonomy): domain Bacteria; kingdom Bacillati; phylum Actinomycetota; class Actinomycetes; order Mycobacteriales; family Nocardiaceae; genus Rhodococcus; species Rhodococcus sp. NPDC080181. Next base: position 9,131 of record NZ_JBFBKN010000016.1, on the reverse strand, counting down.
AGTTGGCCGATGACGGTTCCCCAACCGTCATGGAAGCCCAACTCCTCGTGCATCTTTCGGTCTTCTACGCCTGCCACCCCTGGGGATAGATGCAGTCGTACACGAACGACGGGACCGCCTCCTGCACGAGCGGAAACACCGGTTCCCACGCGCGAAGCGACAGCGCGAGCAACTTGGCCCGATACCGGGGGACGCACGGCACGATGGTCACCATCGGACCGAGTGTAGGTTGCAGCATTTGAGCGAGGCGGCGGTTCGACCGTCATACCGACTGCCGCACGCCACCCCCATTGCGCCGCAGCACTATTGGGTGGAAAGAATTTCCAAAAAAGTGCCGAAAAGGTCTTGGCACTCGCGGCATTCGAGTGCTAATTTCTGTGTTGCACAGTTGAGGAGCGCCTCGCCACAGGGGCGAGCGCATCTGGGTACAGGAGGTGGTTGCTGTGCTTCGTTTCGATCCGTTCCGTGACGTCGATTCGCTCACCTCGGCATTGTTGGGTGCGTCTACCGGTTCGGACCGCGCACCGCGATTCATGCCCATGGATCTGTACAAGGTCGACGATCACTACGTACTCAGTGCCGACCTTCCCGGCGTCGACCCGGGATCCATCGACGTCGACGTCGATCGCGGCACATTGACGCTCACCGCGCGACGAACAGTGCCGGAAAGCTCCGGCGTGCAGTGGATTTCATCGGAACGGTTCGCCGGGACGTTCCGTCGACAGATCTCTCTGGGTGACGGCGTCGACACCGAGGGCATCTCGGCGTCGTACGACAACGGCGTCCTGTCGATCACCATTCCGCTTGCCGAGCGAGCGAAGCCGCGCAAGGTCGACATCGCTCGTGCCGAGCTGACCGGCGAGCAGAGATCCATCGAACACCAATCGACCTGATCCGTCACGCGCACAAGCACATCGAGCACTGTCGAACTACTCAGGGAGGGTGATGCATATGGAAACGGATACCGTGGTCTGGCCGGAATCTCCCGATCGTGACCAATGGTGGCGCACGGTTCTCGGGGTCGGGACCGAGATCCGTGAATGCGCCGCGGCCGATCTACTGGATCAGCAGCGAGCAGAGCCGGTCGACGACGACCTCTACCCGCACGTACCGCGACAGCCCGTCGCTGCGTGATCCCAACGACCGCAAGGCCGGCACCGACATTCGGTGCCGGCCTGCGTCATTGCCGCACCGAGTAACTGGTCACAAGGCCAGACATCACAGGACCAACGAGTAGAACGTGCTCGACGGGTCCACGACGTAGTCGCCGAACGGGGGCACTGCGACGAATCCATGTCGCTCGTAGAGGCGTCGAGCTGCGGCGAAGTAGTCCTGGGTGCCCGTCTCGAGGCTGACGCGCTCGAACCCCAGCCGCCGCGCCTCCGTCAGAACGTGCTCGAGCAGTTCGGACGCCACCCCGCGGCCCCGCGCGAAACGCGAGGTACGCATCGACTTCAGTTCCCCGTGTTCAGGAGTGAGTGTCTTCAGCGCGGCAATGCCGAGCAGTGCCCCGGCCTCCCACGCCGTCCACACCCGGATGTCCGGCCCGCGCAGGCCCGACTGATCCAGTGCGTGAACACTCTCTGCCGGGGACGTCGCGTGCATGTCCGCAAGGTGCTCGACGAGCAACGCACCGACCTCCGGCCGCGACAGATCGTCGACCTCGAGACGCATGCAACCTCCTGTCGTGAGTGGAAGTTCGACCCCTGCTACGAAGTACCACTCACCTGCGGCGAAGCCGCTCCAAAGCGTCGAACATCTTGAATCGTCCACTCGTGGGCACGGTTTCGATGTCGTGGCCGGTGACGCCCCAGCCCGCCAACAGGGTGTTCGCTGCCTGCAGTCCGGTGGTGGCGGCACGTTCCATGAGAGCAACGGGCAGATCGATTCGAATGCCGTCACCCGCGAGTACCAGCGAGGGCTCGGGGGTGCGCACGGTGGGCCGCTCGGCGAATGCTCCGAGGCCGAACATCGGACAGTCGTCTCGCCATTCGGATCGTTCCGCGATTACTTCTGCCGCAGCGGTTTCCGGGTAGATCTCGTGCATGCGAGCCATCAGCTGCGCGCGGGTGACCTCCTCGGATTCCTCGGCGGCGTAGGCATGCAGTTCGACCACGGAACCTCCGGTCCTCGCTGCCCACTCCGCGGCCTCGTCCTCGAACCGCTCGAGCACACTGATGTTGTCGATCGGAGGCATACCGCCGGTGCCGATGAACGCGGGACGATCGGCATTCACCGCCTTGCTCAGCCACACGCGGTGGACCATGAAAGGCGGGGTGTTCTGCAGCGCGCCGATCTGCTTGCGCCACGCCGGCGTCCCGAGCTCGGGGGATTCCTCGAGCACCCGCTGCAATCCGGCGATGTCGGTAGCGAGGACCACCGCGTCGGCGTCGATGATTCCGCCGGCGTCGACGCGGAACTTGCGCAGGCCACCGCGGGTGATCTCGCCACACGGAGTGGACGTTCTGATCTCGACACCGAGACCGCTGAGGTACTCCCCCAACGGGTTCCACAGTGCCTGTGGGTAGGGATCGCGGGGGACGTCGAAGATCAGACCCTCGGAGGAGCCGAGGAAGTAGATGTGGAACATCATCGCCAGTTCGGCAGCCGACATCTCCTCCGGGTCGGCGAAGAAGCTGCGTGAGAACACCCCGAACGCCAGATGGCGTGCCGCTTCGGGGAAGTTGATGTTGCGCAGGAACTCCGCCGCGGGAGTGGTGTCGAGTTCGTCGAAGGTCTTCGGCACGCTCACCGTCATCAGTGGCAGGGCGGCGATTCCGTTGAGATCGGTGAGGTCCTTCCACCGGAACGTCGGACTGCGCTTGACGAACGCGAATGCATTGAGCGGTGGCGTCTCGGGCAGACCCTTGAATCCGTCGATACGTCCGTCGCCGTCGATCAGCGGGTAGTCGTCGACCGGGCGTAGACGCGCCAGGTCGGGGTCGGTGCGGCGCAGCAGGTTTCGCAGGTTGTAGTACTGCCGGAAGAACGCGTGGAAGCCGCGGCTCATCGTCGCGGGCGAGCCGTCCTCCAGCGTCGTGTCCCAGCCACCGACGCGGCCACCGAGGTAGCTTTCGCGTTCGACCAGATGAACCTTGACGCCGCGTTCGGCCAGCGCGGTCGCGGCGCTCAGCCCCGCGATACCGCCGCCCACCACCACCACATGCGGGACGTCGGCCAGCTGGCCTGCGTCCGAATATCCTTGCACCGCAGCATGGGTGACCTTCTTGGAGTCGGTCAACGCTCTTCCTTCGCGGGTCGAGAGCCCAGGAACGTGTGCACCACACCGTTCTGCCATCCGGTCATCGTCTCTCGGGCGACACCGCTGTAGCCCGCACGCTGCATCCGTCGCATGAACGCCGATGCGCCGTCGAACGTCACGACGCTGCGCCACAGATGCCGATACAATGTGGCGTCTCGCGTCGCGAGCCAGCCGAGCGGGATGATGATGCCCCAGCTCACGACGTTCCAGGAGATGCGAGCACGCAGTGAATCGTGCACCGAGTATTCGTGGAACGCGATCGTCGAACCCGGACGCAGCAGCGCCAGTAGCGATTTGAGTTCGGTGTCGGGGTCGTCGACGTTCCTGATCAGATATGCGGCCAGGATGGCGTCGAACGGTCCGTCGACCCCGTTCACGGCCAGATCCTCCACCCGCGAATGCACGAACGTGACGTTCGACGGCCAGTCCTTGCTCCGGGCGACCTCGAGCATCTCGGCGGACGCGTCGGCGGCGACGATCTCGGCGTGCGGTGCCGCTTCGAGCAGCGCTGCGGTGGACGCACCCGTACCGCAACCGATATCGAGCAGGCGCAGTCCGCTCCCGAGGTCGGGGATGCGGAGGCGCTGCGCGGACTTGACGAGGTGCTCGTGGTAGCCGGGGTTCGCTCCGACGAGTCGGTCGTACGCCTTGGCACCGACGTCGAATGCGCCGGGAACTTCGTTTCGCGGCAGACCGCGCTTACCGACCTTCACAGTGCCTCTTCCTTGCTCACGCGGGCAGCTGGCCCACCCTGGACCGACACGACATCTCCGTGCTGCAACTGCCGTCCGCGGCGGATGTCCACGTCCCCGTTGACGCTGACCAGGCCGTCGGCGATGATGCCCTTGGCTTCGGCACCGGATTCGATCAGGTTGGCGAGCTTGAGGAATTGGCCCAGCCGGATCGATTCGTCGCGGATGGGGACATCGTGTGCATCGGACATGTCTCCATCCTGTACTAGCGGGCCGCTCGCTGCTACCAACGAGTCACATCGCGGCGCGGAAGCGGCGCAATCGCAGGCTGTTGCTCACCACGAACACCGAGGACAGCGCCATTGCAGCCCCGGCGAGCATCGGGTTGAGCAGGCCCGCCGCCGCGAGGGGGATCGCCGCGACGTTGTAGGCGAACGCCCAGAACAGGTTGCCCTTGATGGTGCTCAGCGTGCGACGCGAGAGCCGGATCGCATCGCCGACCGCCCGTAGGTCGCCGCGGACCAACGTCAGGTCGCTCGCCTCGATCGCGACATCTGTACCGGTCCCCATCGCGAGCCCCAGGTCGGCGGTGGCCAGCGCTGCCGCGTCGTTGATGCCGTCGCCGACCATCGCCACGACCTTGCCTGCGGCCTGCAGTTCACGAACGGCATCGACCTTGCCCGACGGCAGCACACCGGCAACGACCTGCTCGATGCCTACCTCCGCGGCGATCGTTCGGGCGGCGGCCTCGTTGTCGCCGGTGAGCATGACCGGCGTCAGGCCCAGCTCGCGCAGTTCTGCGACGGCCTGCTTCGACGTCGGCTTGACCGAGTCGGAGACCACCAAAACCCCGCGGGCCTTCCCGTCCCACCCGATCGCGACGGTGGTACGTCCCTGGCGTTCGGCGTCGTCGAAGGCATCGGCCAGTTCCGGTGGCAGGGGCATCGACCAGTCGGCCAACAGGCTGCGACGGCCGATGACCGCGGCGCGACCCTCGACGACGCCCTGGACACCGAGACCCTCGAGGCTGGCGAACCCCTCGACAGCCGTGGACTGGGTCGAACCTGCGATGGCCCGAGCGATGGGATGCTCCGAACCCGATTCCAACGCTGCCGCCACGGCACGGACCACGTCCTCGTCCTCGCCGTCCGCCACGTGCACCGAATGCAGTGTCATCTCACCGGTGGTGACGGTGCCGGTCTTGTCCAGCACGACGGTATCGATGCGGCGGGTCGATTCGAGCATTTCGGGGCCCTTGATCAGAATCCCCAGCTGCGCCGCCCGACCGGTGCCGACCATCAGTGCTGTGGGGGTGGCCAGCCCGAGTGCGCAGGGGCACGCGATGATCAGGACGGCTACCGCCGCCGTGAAGGCAGCGGCCACCGAATTGCCGGTACCGAGCCAGAATCCGAGCGTCGCCACCGAGACGGCGATGACGATCGGTACGAAGATTCCCGAGATGCGATCGGCCAGACGCTGGGCCTGAGCCTTGCCGGTCTGCGCATCTTCCACCGCCTTCGCCATCTGCGCGAGCTGGGTGTCTGCACCGACTCTGCTGGCGCGCACGGTGATTCGACCACCGACGTTCACCGTGGCTCCGATCACCGCGTCGCCGGCCCCGACCTCCACCGGCACCGACTCGCCCGTCAGCATCGACCGATCGACAGCCGAGGATCCACTCTCGACGGTTCCGTCCGTGGCGATCTTCTCACCCGGACGAACGACGAACAGATCGCCGACGGCGAGCTGATCGATCGGAATCTGCTGTTCCTCATCGCCTTTCAGCACAGCGACGGTCTTGGCACCGAGGTCCATCAGTGCGCGCAACGCCGCACCGGCCTGCCTCTTGGACCTGCTCTCGAACCACCGGCCGGCCAGGATGAAGGTGGTGACACCCGCAGCCGCCTCGAGATAGATATTGCTCGCCCCGTCCATCCGCGCGATCGTGAACTCGAACGGATGCGTCATGCCGGGCTCGCCGGCTGTACCGAAGAACAGCGCATATAGCGACCAGCCCAGTGCAGCAAGGGTTCCCATGCTCACGAGGGTGTCCATCGTCGACGTACCGTGCTTCAGGTTGGTCCACGCGGCCCGGTGGAACGGCAGCGCTCCCCAGACCACGACCGGCGCGGCGAGAGTCAACGACAGCCACTGCCAGTTGGTGAACTGGAGAGCCGGAATCATGGCCATCGCGATGACCGGAATGCTGAGCACTGCCGAGACGACCAACCGCTGTTTCAGCGGATCGGTAGGGAGATCGTCCTGTGGCTCGGCGGCGGGCAGCGTGGCGGTGTACCCGGCAGCTTCGACGGCGGCGATCAGGTCCTCGGTAGCAACACCGTCACTGGTGACGCGCGCCTTCTCGGTGGCGTAGTTGACCGTCGCCGATACCCCGTCGAGCTTGTTGAGCTTGCGCTCGATGCGGTTGGCGCACGACGCACAGGTCATGCCGCCCAGAATCAGTTCGGTTTCCGTACTCATCCCTGATTCCCTTCTGCCTCGATGACGAATGTGGCCGTGCGGACGACACCCTGCGGCTGAAAGTCCGGATAGAGCGCAAATGTTCCGTCGTGGGACTCGTGGTCGGAATGCGTCGGTTCGCTGGGCGACGCGTCGGGTCCGATCGCGTGGCCGACGAACAGGGCAAGAAAGAAGACGAGGGCTATGCCGACGACGAATCCGACGAGCTTGGTCGGGGTGCCGAGTTCCTGTCGTGTGGAGTTCACATCCCTACCCTACCCCCCCAGGGTATCTAGTGGGTAGCGCCGATCGCCTTCTTGAAGCCGACGTGTGAGGCAGTGAAGCCCAGACGGGTGTAGAACCGGTGGGCATCCACTCGACGCGAGTCGGACGTCAGCTGCACCAGAGCGCACCCTCGCCGCGTGGCCTCCTCGATCGCCCACTCGATCAACGCGCCACCGAGCCCGCGGCTGCGCCAGGTAGCGGCCACCCGTACGGCTTCGATCTGAGCGCGCAACGCACCACCTCGCGCCAGTCCCGGAATGACCGTCGACTGCAGAGTTCCCACCACCTCGTCACCGTGCACGACGACGACCAGCACGTTCCGTGGATCGGAGGAAATGTCCTCGAAAGCGGTGCGATATCCGTCCATGTTCTCGACGGATTCGCGCGTCGCGCCCAACTGGTCGTCCGCCAGCAGCGCCACGATCGACTCGAGGTCCGACGCCACCGCCTCACGCACGACGCAGGTCGATCCATCGGTCAGAGCTAATTCCATCGGTGTCATTCGGTCGTGAAAAGTCATGTCCACGACGGTAAACGAAGCGTTTTGTAACGCGAACCATCCGAGCGACGAAATGCCGGGTAACCCACTGGCAATTGCAGTCGGGATCGGTTCGGGCGTGGATGATGGGGATCGAAAACATGAATGGTGGCAAGTCGAAGCGTGTGCGCATCGCGCTCAGCGCGTTTGCGATCGGCGCACTCGGTGCCGGAGTGCTGGTAGCAGCACCCTGGTCTGCGTCGGAAACGAGTGTCGAGGCCTCCGTCGAGCTGGTCTCGACATCGACCTGCTACGACATGGTGAGCATCGCCATCGGCGGACGCGGTGACACCCCACGCGAGGGCGTCAAGTGGCTGACCAAGCCCGACGGCACCCGCCTGCCCGCAGCGATGTCCGGTGACTACTCGAGCGACTGGATCGACCAGGCCGTGCGAGCTCCGAACAACGGCAACGTGGTTCCCGACTCCTACGCCGCGGTCTACGTCGAGTACCCGGCCGACCTGGCGAGCTACGAGAACGCCGTGCAGACGGGCGTCACCAACTCGCAGACCATCATGAAGGAAATCTCCGCGTCCTGCCCCAAGACTCGCTTCGCCATCGTCGGCTACAGCGAAGGCGCAGACGTTGCTCGCCGCACCGCCATGGAAATCGGCAATCAGGCCGTTCCCGAGGACGGCAAGTACGGCATCATCGACCCCTCGCAGGTCGTCGGCGTCGTCATCTTCGCCGACGCGGGACGCGTCGCAGGAGAGGGACCGTTCCCCGGTGCCGAGAACCCGTTCAGTAACCCGGACGGTTTCGACACCAAGTACCAGAACGGCAACAACGCCATCCCCGGACAGGGTGCATTGCCGGGAACGTCGGGCGGCTTCGGCGCACTCGACGGACGCGTCGCGTCCTTCTGCTCCGACGGTGACCTGACCTGCGCACTGCCCGCCAACACGTCGCTGATTCACCTGGCCGCCAACGTCGGTCGACAGGTCAACGCCGATGCGCTGCAGAACGAGAACCTCACCCCGGCCACCGGAGCCGACCTGGCTCTGGCACTGGGACGCATCGCAGTCAACGCCTTCAACGACATTGCGTCGCAGCCCAATTGGATGCAGAGCGACGAGACCTTCCTCGACGTACTGATCAAGGTGTCCGAGCCCAACTACAAGCCCGGCACCGCAACGACCCCCGTCTCGGCCAAGGTCGACGGTGAAGAGCCGATCGAGACCGGCCAGATGGTCGACATGGTGTACCTGCCGCAGAAGATCTTCAAGGAGATCACCGGGTTCATCTCGTCCAACCAGAACACGATCCCGGTCATCATGAACGATCCCTACGGCCTGACCCTCGGGCCCGGCTCGGGACACCACTTCGACTACTGGCGCGACGCCGACGCCGCCAACGGCAAGCCACTGACCTCGGTCCAGTACGCCGCAGCCTGGCTGACCCAGCTGGCCGAGCAGGCCAACCGGGGCGAGCCGGTGAAGACCAAGGAAGTACAGGAGAAGGCAGGCCGCGCAGCAATCCAGGCCATCGCCGCCACACCCGAGACCACCACCTCGGCAACGGCAACTCCGACGGCAACGACACCGGCACCGGTCACCACCAGCCCCGCTGCCCCGGCCGCCCCCGTTGCGCCTGCCCCCGCCCCCGCAGCCGAGGTGCCGGCACCCGCACCGGCGCCGGCTCCCGCTGCCGAGCCTGCAGAACCCGCCTGCACGACTCCGGTCGAGGGTGAGACACCCGTCGAGGGTGCACCGCCGGTATGCGTCACCGCGCCCGCCACGGAAACGCCGGTCACCCCCGAGGCCGCAGCTCCGACAACGACTGTCGCACCCACCCCGTAGGTGCGTGCCGACCGACGAGCCCCAGAGCACAGCCGTTATCGACAGCACGACACCCGATACACCTACGGCAATTGCCAGAGGAGCCATTCGGTACC